>NZ_JBAUSA010000038.1:0-1778 GCF_049581465.1 Caballeronia sp.
TACGAACGCTTAAAAAACACCCATCGATTACCACTAAAGCTCCCGATATCCGCGCTTAAAAAGCATCGTGATAATAAGAAGCGGTTGTCGTGAGTAATTGTCGCCTACCCACTGGACGACGGTTTAGCGCCCAGTCAACAGTCCTTTGCCTGGGGGCGCATAATGCCTCGTGTTTTTGCGTGCGCCGAGCACATATACTGCGTCCGATGAACTATGCAAAACGGGCTTGAATTGTCATGGCGAATTCCGCAAACACACTTCCGCAATTTCCTCCGATCGACACAGCTTCCTACGCAGCGCGAAACGAGCGTTACTGGCGTAGAAATCTGGTCATCTGCGTATTTGGATCGTTCACCACGCTGGTTAGTCTCAGCATGCTGCTTCCCTTCCTGCCGTTGTACGTTCAGCAGTTGGGCGTGACATCGACCGCATCAGTCGTGCAGTGGTCGGGCGTTGCGTTCGGGATTACGTTCCTCGGCACTGCCATCACGTCGCCGATCTGGGGGAGGCTCGCGGATCGGTACGGGCGCAAGCCAATGTTGATTCGTGCGGCAATTGGAATGGCCATTGTCATGTCGATGATCGGCCTGGCGCACAACGTCTACGAACTCGTGTTCCTGCGTCTCGCAGCCGGTCTGGTCGGCGGCTTTGCCTCAGCATCTATCGTAATGATCGGCACTCAGGCGCCGCCTGCGCGCTCGGGTTGGGCATTGGGCGTGTTGTCGACCGGTGTCCTGTCCGGAAACCTGATCGGCCCGCTGATTGGTGGTGTCCTCCCCAACCTGATCGGCATACGGGGCACTTTTTTCGCTGGCGGGGCAATGATTTCTATCGCCGCCATCCTCACCATTGTTCTGGTGAGAGAAGATTTCGTCAGGCCCGTAAAGCGCGATAAGCAGAGGGTTCGGGCGGAGGGGTCAGCGCGTCCTCGCAATTACGCTGCGATCGCAGCACTGCTCACGACAGCAACGATGGTCCTTCTCGCCAACATGTCGATTGAACCGATCATCACGGTTTATATCTCCCAATTGGGTGTTCCCCACGCGCGACTGACGACAATTGCCGGCATGGTAATGGCGTCCTCCGCGTTCGGCAGCATGCTGACCGCTGCCAGGCTTGGCGCGATGGCGGACAGGGTCGGCGGGTGGAAAGTCATTATGGGATGTCTGGTTGCGACCGGCCTGGTCATGATTCCGCAAGCGTTTGTGACCCAATGGTGGCAGTTGGCTGCACTGCGGGCAGTGATGGGCATGACGCTGGCCGGACTGCTGCCGTCGATTGCGAAGTTGGTGCGCCACGCTGTCGAGGAAAAAGAGTCAGGGAAAATGCTTGGCTATCTACAGTCCGCGCAGTATGCGGGGCAGGTCGTCGGGCCACTGATCGGTGGTCAGATTGGCGTTCATTTTGGAATGCGTTCGGTCTTCTTTGTGACAGGAGCCTTGCTCATCGCTTGCGCTGGCTTGAATCGTTGGGCGCAGAATCGGCAGGTGAGTCAGTAGGTGGATGACGCATCCATCTATCTGTATGGGTGATACCCCTATTACGACAAACCGCGTATGCGGTTTGGAAAAATTGCTAAGCTTTGTGTCGAGGAAACAGCGATATTTTTGAGGCGCTACGTTCCAGCGAACCATACAGTCGATTCAGCCAAAACTTGCACTTTGCCTTGGTCGGACAATCGGGCGGAATCATCTGCACCGCGTGGAATAGTCGCGGGTGCTTTCATAGCGCAGATAGGCCGCGACGCTGCCAATTTGACGAGAAACCTCATAGCTGCA
>NZ_JBAUSA010000039.1:0-1564 GCF_049581465.1 Caballeronia sp.
GCGCAATATCGCGAGCTGGCGCGTGAAGGAAACCGATCGTATCGCGGCGATGGCCACGGAATTGCGCAAGGTCGGCGCGACCGTTGAGGAGGGCGCGGACTACCTGGTGGTCACGCCGCCGGACACATTGACGCCCAACGCCGCCATCGATACCTACGACGACCACCGCATGGCCATGTGTTTTTCGCTTGTTAGTCTGGGCGGCGTGCCGGTACGGATCAACGACCCGAAATGCGTCGCCAAGACCTTCCCTGATTACTTTGACCGTTTCGCGACGCTCGCGAAAACGTGACGAGCGCTAATAATATGAACAAACCTCAGCCACGCACCGTGTTGCGCCGATCCGGACGTCTCCGATGAAACCGACCCGTCCGTTCCACCAGACTCCGGTTATTACGATTGACGGCCCGACCGCTTCGGGCAAGGGCACGGTTGCAGCGCTGGTCGCCGCCACGCTCGGTTTTCACCTTCTCGATAGCGGTGCGTTGTACAGGCTGACGGCGCTCGCAAGCGCACGTTACTGCGTCGATCCGGACGACGGTGACGCGCTCGCAGATCTCGTCGCTACCCTCCATATCACCTTCCGCGAAGGTTGCGCGCAACTTGACGGCGTGGACGTATCGGCGGAAATTCGTGCTGAAAATATAGGTAATCGTGCGTCTGCAATCGCGGTGCACGCACAGGTTCGGACGGCGCTGATTGCACGCCAGCGGGCTTTTCGGAAGCTTCCGGGCCTCGTTGCCGATGGCCGCGACATGGGCACTGTCATTTTTCCCGAAGCAACGCTGAAGGTGTTCCTTACCGCCAGCGTAGAAGCGCGCGCAGCCCGCCGACATAAGCAATTGATACAAAAAGGCTTTTCTGCTAACATGGAAGACTTGCTGCACGATTTGCGCGAGCGCGATCTACGTGATACCAATCGCGTAGCCGCACCGCTCAAGCCTGCAGCGGACGCGAAGACGCTGGACACCTCCGGGCTATCCGTCGACCAGGCTGTCGAACAGATCATCGGCTGGTATAAAGCGATTCCCGTGTAGTTCGTTGTGCGTTTGTTGTTGAGAGAGCCGACGTTTCGCCGGCGAAGCTGTAGATGCAGATACGCGTTTGGTGCTCCATGAGAAACATGGAGCGTGTGTTCACCCCTCAACCCCGTGTGGCGTTCGCCTTTTTTGCCATTGGCCCGTTATAGTTTCGGGCAGGCATCGCGAAGTAGCCGCGCAACTATCGATTTTTATGTCCGACCTGCAAACATCTACCCCGATTACCGAATCTTTTGCGGCTCTGTTTGAAGAGTCGTTGACCAAGCAGGACATGCGTGCGGGAGAAGTTATCTCCGCCGAAGTCGTGCGCGTCGACCACAATTTCGTGGTCGTGAACGCTGGTCTCAAATCCGAAGCCTACATTCCGCTCGAAGAATTCCTGAACGACGCGGGCGAGGTAGAAGTGCAGGCGGGCGATTTCGTTTCTGTCGCGATCGACGCGCTGGAAAACGGATATGGCGACACCATCCTGTCGCGCGACAAGGCGAAGCGTCTGGCTTCGTGGCTGTCGCTGGAAAAGGCCC
>NZ_JBAUSA010000040.1:0-2392 GCF_049581465.1 Caballeronia sp.
GGACGGGCGCCCCCAGCTCGCGCTCGACGAAGGCGGCATGCTCGAACTCGACCTGTGTCGGCAGCTTTGGCGCCATGCCCCATCGCGCGCGGCGGGCGTTTTTCTTCGCATGGTCCGCCATCACGCCTTGCAGATAGACGCTCTGCTGTACGAGCCGATCGACGAGTTCCGGATCCTCATAAAAGAACGCCTTGTCGCAGAGGATCGGATCGCACCCTTCGATCGTGATAATTTGTTTGCGCGAACTGAGAGCGCGTAACTCCTGCGGCAACAGGAGTGGGCGACCGTGTTCTGATGTGTTCTCACTGGTAGTGGAGGACTTGCCACGGCTGCGACCCTTCGAGCGCGCCAGGTGCGTGAACTGCCCCAGCATCTTTGAATACTCTTCCGAGTCCTTGAGCGTGCGGGGTGCGAAGAGAACGCGCATCTTCGAATTGATTGCGAGCGTTTCCGCGCCGTGCTGGCCGTACAATTTCGGGTCGCTCAACTGCGACATACCGTGGAAGATCAGCATCAGGCGCAGGTTATAGCCGGCGATGAACGGATTGGCCGTGTCGACGATATCGAGCTTCCCGATGGCCGCAAACTCATCCATGACCAGCGCGCACTGATATTTAAGTGCCGGGTTCTCCTGCGGAAGCTCGGTTGTGTTCAGGTCGATCAATTGCGAGAAGAACAGGTTCGCGAGCAGCGCGCCCTCCTTCAGCTTGTTCGGATTCAGGCCGACATAAATCGTCATGCGTTTTTTGCGCACGTCGGCAAGATCGAAATCCGATCGGCTGGTCGCCGCATCGACAACGGGATTGGTGAATACGTTGAGCGGCGCATTCATCGTGGAGACGATGTTGCTGAACGCCTCTTTCGACTGGGACAGGAAGCGATTCAATGCGTCCAGGCATTCGAAACTAAGGGGTGGCAAAGAAGCATCCGGATTCGCCGTCAGTTTTGCCGCTGGCTGCGCCTCGGTCTGTGCCTTTGCGGGGCCACGTAGGGTGATGATTGCCGTCAGGTGTTCGCGAATCGGCTTGCCCTTGCCGGAGCCTTGCCGCAACACCTCGCCAAACGAACACGTCAGGCTCGGCGTTTCCAGCAGGTACAACACAATTCCAATAAACAAATTGCGCGCATTGTCGTTCCAGTATTTCAACTTCGGATCGACGTTGCTCGGATACAACTGCTCACCGATCGACATCACGTCGCCAATGCGGAAATGCGCCGGACGCTTGGCGATATAGTCGAACGGGTTGAAAGCATGAGTGAGTCCGCTCTCGAGGAACGGTGCCCACAAATACACTTCCTGGCCGCACTTCTTGCGATAGCCGGATGTGTACAGGAAGTTTTCGAGCTTGATATCTTCGACGACGGCCGAGTCGGGATAGGTGAGGAGATTGGGGATCACTACCGACACGCCCTTACCCGAACGGGTACCGGCGGCGACCATCATGAAGTCCTGGCCGCTATATTTCAGATATTCGCCTTCGAACTTGCCGACGATGAAGGAGGGATACTGTTTTTGCATGATCAGTCCTCCAGAAGGCCCACGGCCTTGATGTCGCGACGCGTGGCAAACTTGGCATTACCGAACTGGAAAAACTTGCCTCGCGACTTGATTGCCAGCACCACAATCATCGCGATGGGCAGAATCGGAACGGCAAAGGAGAGTGCCGTACAGACAGCAAGCGAGCGTTTCACCGCGAGCACGTCACCGTATGCACGCCAGTAGTCGAACAAGGTGAAGACACTCACGGACACTGGGGGCAGCTTCTGCATGTTGGCGAACGTCATGCCCCCCAGGTACTGACCAAGTGCGGCGGCGCCGGCAAGGATCGCGAGCATGAAGAGGCCCAGGATCACGAACTTGAAACGATTTGACATCGTGAAATCTCCGCTCGATTAGCGTCCTGGGTTGTGAATACGGGCATCGAAAATCATGCGACACCGCCCATGAGCTTCCACTTCAAAACCGGATCGAAATACACCTCGGTCAATCGCTTCTCGTGCATAAACAGCACGAGATCGACGGTCATGCGTACCTGGTCGAGCAGGAATTGCCAGTCAAGCGTTTGGCCAACCGCGCTTTGTTTAATGAGTGTGGCGATACGGGTGGATGCCGACCGGCTGTCGTTACAGTGGACTGTCGTGATGCCGCCGGGCGTGCCGGTGTTGAGCAACGTCAGGTAGTCCCAGGTCTCGTCGCCGCGCAGCTCGGCAAGAAACACGCGATCGAATTTCATGCGCAAGGTGGACTTCACAAGTTCTTTGGCGGGCAATGCGTCGCTAAAAAACATGTGCACGTGATTCGGGTGGTTGGGGAGAGACAATTCGGGCGTATCCTCGATCGTGCCGATGCGCTCGTGGGTCGGTACAAGATCGGAAATCGCCTTGTTAAGTG
>NZ_JBAUSA010000041.1:0-1767 GCF_049581465.1 Caballeronia sp.
ACCCAGCACCGCGTACAGGACTGGCAGGATGTAGGTCGTGATTGCGGCCCACATGATGTCGCTCGTGCGCTGGGCGTCCTGCGCCATCGCGCGGATATCCTGATAGACGGCGAGTTTTTGCAGGCCATCGTCGATTGCATGTTCCGGCTTGTTGGCCTCTGCGTCCGAACAGGCGTCGCACTTCATCGACCGGTACGGCCTGGTCAGGATAGGCAGGCGCAATTCCAGATTCTCTCGCAGCGTCCCTGCGTTGACCATCCAGGGCGACGCATAGACGTTCTGAAACGATGCCCAATTCAGGCGACTCAACCATCTCGTTTGTGCATACAACGACCGATTGTTGCGGGCAAATTCCTGGAGTTGCTCCTTGATCAGCAGCGCGGCCGGCGTGTCGGCCAGCCTCTCGTCGGCATCCATGCCCGGTTCATCTGCTGTGTCCTTCAGCGAAGTCTTGGACGGAGAGCAGGTTGTGGTCGTCGCACTGACGTTCATGGCCGTCGCGCTGCCAGTGCTTGTGTCTTTCCGTTTGACGACACGTACGCCCGATGCCGAGGACACATGCGAGGGAGAAGTATCGGCGGTCTTGATGTGTTCATTTCTTGCGTCGATAATCTTGTCGCGATGATCTTCCAGTTCGTTGTACAACGCCACGGCCATCTTGTCGTTTTGTTCGATGAGCGCCTTGGTGCTGCTCGTAAGCTTCGCATTCGCGAAAACAACCATCGAAAGCGGTACCAGGATGCTGGCGATCGCGAGCGTCGCCTTAAAGTAGAATCGCGTGGATTTTCGCGCGTCATTCAATGCGCCGGGAGCAAGTGTCTCTGTCGTAACTGGCTTGATCGCTGACGCGAGCTTACTCTTCGTCGTGTACAGATCGCACTCGATCTTGTCGGTCCACCTGCCGCGCGCGAACGCCTCCCCTGCAAGCGCCACGTTTTTGGAATCCTTTTCAGCGACGGATATACCCCGGTCGGTCGCGTAAGTCAGCATCCTGCTGCAGTCGTCGAGCAATGCGGCAACGTGGGTGCCTGAATAGTTCCAGCAGTCCGCCGGACGTGCGCCCGGAGCGTGCTCCCCAATTGGGTTTGCCATGTTTGTCTACCTCCGCCGCGGCACGACCGGCAGCCGCGATGGCCACCTACAACTGACGCAAGATAACCGAAGCCCGCTGTCGAATGGCTTCGATGCCAACAGGGCAGTCATGTATGCGCCGCCTGACATGGTACGAAGCGTACGCCGTCAGGACTTGAGCGCGTTAGGACGATCCGGTCAAACGATAGGACGATCGTGCACGAGCGCGTCGAAGGCACTCCTGGGCGGCTTGGCAATGCGCGCCAACGCGAGTCTGAGTGCACCGACGGTTACGCGGCCAGTCCGAGCAGTTCAACCGCATTCTCCTTCAGGATGAGCGGATGCACCTCCGGGCGGAAATCCACGGTGCGGAAATCTTCGAGCCATCGGTCCGGGCGGATCAGCGGAAAGTCTGACGCGAATAGCATCTTGCGCTTGAGCAGCGTGTTGGCGTACTTGATCAGTTCCGGCGAAAAAATACTTCGGCGACCAGCCTGACAGATCGATATAAACGTTCGGCTTGTGCAAGGCGATCGACAGCGCCTGCTCCTGCCACGGCCACGACGGATGCGCGATGACGATCTTCATGTCGGGAAAGTCGGCGGCGACGTGGTCGAGATGAATCGGTTCCGAATACTTCAGGCGCAGTCCGCCGCCCCCGCGCATACCCGAGCCCATGCCCGAATGGCCGCTATG
>NZ_JBAUSA010000042.1:0-1715 GCF_049581465.1 Caballeronia sp.
GGGCGCAGAGCATGGACGCGCTCTCCTCGATGGGCACCGTCTGCGGCTATAGGGCCGTGTTGATCGCGGCCAACATGCTGCCACGCCTTTTTCCGATGATGACCACCGCCGCGGGAACGATTCCGCCCGCGCGCGTGCTTGTCATTGGCGCGGGTGTTGCTGGCTTGCAGGCGATTGCGACGGCTCGGCGGCTCGGTGCGGTCACTTCGGCGTACGATTTACGTCCGACAGTGAAGGAGCAGGTGCAGAGCCTCGGCGCGCGATTCGTCGAGCTGCCTATTGAAGCGCAAAATGCGCAGGACGCAGGCGGCTACGCGCAGGCACAAGACGAATCCTTCTACAACCGCCAGCGCGAGTTACTGAGCCGCGTGGTCGCCGAGAGCGACGTCGTGATCACGGCCGCCGTTATTCCCGGGAAGAAGTCGCCGACCCTGATCACGCGCGAGATGGTGGCGGGCATGGCACCGGGTTCGGTGATCGTGGACCTCGCCGCCGAGCGCGGCGGGAATTGCGAACTCACCCAGATCGGCGAAAAGTTCGTAACCGGTGGTGTCACGATCATCGGCTGGGTAAACGTGGGCAGCAGCGTCCCGCACGACGCCAGCCAGCTGTATGCGCGGAACATGGTGGCCTTTCTTACGCATCTTGTAAAAGAAGGCAAGCCACGCCTCGACGCGGATGACGAAATCATCCGCGGCACGTTGCTCACGCGCGGCAGCGAGGTGGTGAACGCGCGCGTCCGCGAATTTTTCGATATGCCGGCTCTGGCCAATCACAAGCAAGCGCCCTAAAAGGAGAAACGGAGTGCCTGCAGATTTCATCTCGAATCTTTTCGTGTTCATTTTGGCGGGCTTTGTCGGCTTCGAATTGATCAAGCGCGTTTCGCCGCTGCTGCACACCCCGCTGATGTCGCTGACGAATGCCCTTGATGCCATTGTCGTTGTCGCGGCCATCATTATTGCCGGTCTGCACGAGACGACGCTCACCACCGTACTCGGTACCATCGCCGTGGCTGCTTCGTTCAGCAACATGGTCGGCGGCTTCCTGATTACTGATCGCATGTTGCGCATGTTCAAGAGTGGAAAGCCTAAAAAATCATGACTCAGGTCGCCGTTGGGCAGCTCATCGACTTCGCATACATCGCCGCAGCCGTCCTCTTCATTCTCTCGCTGAAGTGGCTTAGCTCGCCGGCCACTGCACGTCATGGAGTTCTCGCCGGCGAGATTGGCGCGGCGCTAGCCGTTATCGCGACACTCTTCAATCCCGCCCTTGTCCAATACAAATGGATCGCCGTCGCGCTGATCATCGGTGCCGCCATCGGCATCCCGCTCGGCCTGGTCCGCATGACGGCTGTGCCACAGCGAACCGCCCTTAGCCACGCATTCGGCGCTTTGTCCGCAACCATGATCGGTATTGCCGAGTACTACGTGCACGCGCCGCACGTCACGAAATTCAGCATGGTCGAGATTGCACTGGAAGTGATCATCGGCTCCCTGACCTTCACCGGCAGCCTGATTGCCGCCGGGAAACTCCAGGAAATTCTCCCACAGCGCCCGATTACCTATCGCGGGCAGAACATCGTCAGCCTCTCGGTTCTTGGATCCGCGATCGTGATCGCGATCGTTCTCACGATCCATCCGGAGTACATGCACCTCTTCCCGGCCATGGTTGGCGTCGCGTTGCTATTCGGAATTTTGCTGGTCACGCCTATCGGC
>NZ_JBAUSA010000043.1:0-2869 GCF_049581465.1 Caballeronia sp.
AGCGCGAAGAACGCTCGTGGAACGGTCATTTGCCTAGTTAGGGAGATGGCTGAATTATTGGCGAACGATGCGGCAGACGGTAGCGGCGTATTTCCATTCACTCGATTAACGTCGCGGTGCTTCATGGGTTAGCTCCTTCCTGGCGTTGAGGATGTGCAGGCATGACCGATGGGAGATGCGCGTTTAACGTCAACGTCAGCAAGTCTGATGCCGCACGCGCCGCATGGGTCGCGGTGCTGTCCCCCTAGTGGTCAGTAACTAACGGGAGCCGCCTTTAACCTTTAAGGCTGAGTGGTTTGTTTTTCCGAAACGAGGGTCAGTTTCACAGAACTGCCACATTTCACGTGTCACATCCATAGAACAAGCAGAAGTCTCATCAGAATACTTTTCCTCCACTTGCCATGAAGAAAAACCTGAAGACCAAACTGCTGATCTCTAGTGCCCCTGTCGGCCTGACCGTTGAGGACCACGATCGCATTCTGAGTCATGACCGTAGGCATCCAGCCGATGCTTAACCCGCCTTCCTTATTGAGACCATTTGCTGGGAGCACTTCATGGACTTCAGTTTTAATCTGAACCGCACCGCCAATGCATCGGCCAAGCGATTGCTCCCCAATGGCTGGGACTTCGTCGCTTTTCCGTTGATCATTTGCTTGATCGCGATGGCGGCCATTGGTTTTCATCAGACGTTGGCGCCGATCGCAACGTTGAAGACCCAGATCATCTCGCTCGACCCGACACATCTGCCCGAATACGCAATGCGCACCACGTTGCGCATGCTGGCGGCGATGGTCGCGTCGCTAGTCTTTACGCTCGCCTACGGCACGCTCGCCGCGAAGAGCCGGCGCGCCGAGAAGGTGCTGGTGCCGATGCTCGACATCCTGCAGTCGGTGCCGGTGCTCGGCTACATTTCGTTCACGGTCACGTTTTTTCTCGCGCTGTTTCCCGCGCGAGTGCTCGGCGCGGAGCTCGCGGCGATCTTCGCGATCTGGACCAGCCAGGCCTGGAACATGACGTTCAGCTTCTATCAGTCGCTGCGCACGGTGCCGCGCGATCTGGACGAAGTCTCGCGCAGTTTTCATCTGACGGGATGGCAGCGCTTCTGGAAGCTCGAGGTGCCGTTCTCGATGCCGGGCCTCATCTGGAACATGATGATGTCGATGTCGGGCGGCTGGTTCTTCGTGGTGGCCTCCGAAGCAATCACGGTGGGCAGCAACACGATCACGCTGCCGGGTATCGGCGCGTATCTGGCCCAGGCGATTACCGACAAGAACCTGCACGCGGTGGGCTGGGTGATTCTCGCGATGACGTTCGTGATCATCGCGTACGACCAGTTGCTGTTCCGCCCGCTCGTTGCGTGGGCTGACAAGTTCCGCATGGAAACCACCAGTTCCGGTAACGCGCCGGAGTCGTGGCTGCTCGACCTGATCCGCCGCACACGGCTGATCCACCGCGGGCTAGTACCCATGGGCTGGCTCTTCGCGAACGCAGCGCGCATACCCTTGCGACTGCCGTTGCCCGCCAGAGGAGGTTTCGCCGATCCGCAACGGCGCAAGCAGTCGCGCATGGGTGACATCGTGTGGGGGATCTGCGTGATCCTGCTGACGTTGTATGTGGTCTATCGCGTGGTTGCCTATGTGCGTACCGGCGTCACGCTCGATGAAGTAGGTCACGTGCTCGTGCTCGGTCTCATCACGCTGCTGCGCGTGGCGCTGCTGATTGCGATCTCTTCGGTGATCTGGGTGCCGATCGGCGTGCTGATCGGGCTGCGTCCGGCGCTCGCCGAGAAGATCCAGCCGCTCGCGCAGTTTCTCGCGGCGTTCCCGGCGAACCTGCTGTTCCCCGTGTTCGTGATCGTGATCGTGCGCTTTCACTTGAACCCGGATATCTGGCTCTCGCCGCTGATCGTGCTGGGTACCCAGTGGTACATCCTGTTCAACGTGATTGCCGGTGCGAGTGCGTATCCGAATGACTACCGCGAAGTCGCCTCAAACTTCCACATCCGTGGCTGGCAGTGGTGGCGCAAGGTGATGTTGCCGGGCATCTTCCCGTACTACGTGACGGGCGCGATCACGGCGTCGGGTGGCGCGTGGAACGCGAGCATCGTCGCGGAATTTGTCCAGTGGGGCGATACCAAAGTCGTCGCCCATGGTCTCGGGTCATACATCGCACAGACGACGGCCGCCGGCGACTTTCCGAAGATCATCCTGGGCATTGCGGTGATGTCCCTGTTTGTCACCCTGTTTAATCGCACGCTGTGGCGTCCGATGTATGCCTACGCCGACTCCAAGCTTCGACTCGACTGAGAGTAAAACGCCATGGAAGATCCTAAGGCTGCCGTAACCGTCACGCTGCCGCTCAAGGTGCAGCCGCGCGCCGGCGAAGGGACATTTTCCTGACCCCGGCGGCCCGCTCCTTCGCCGAGTTGGGCACGCAGGAGCGCAAGCTGATGCTTGCGGAAGATCTGCTGCGCAATGTGCCGCTGGCTGCGCGAATCAAGAAAGTGCTCGACTAGCGCCCCGGCCACGGTGCGCCGCGCGTGCGTTTCGAGCACGAACTGGAAGATTTCCTGTCGGATGGCGCCGCGGAAGAGACGCTCGACGCGGTGATCAACTGGGGCCGCTACGGCGAGATCTTCTCGTACAACGACAAGACGGAAATTTTTAGTCTTGAGGACGTGGAATCCTGATCCCTTGGCTTCGGCTCAATGAGCGGGCATGCGAACCAGCACGGATTGCGTTGACTCCGTGGCAGGCCGACCACAATCGCCCACCTCCACAAGGGGGGTGATTTTCCTACCCAATGAGGGTATATCGGATCCGCGTTTTGTCCGATAGTACAGACACACCAAAAACCGCCGCAGTATGGT
>NZ_JBAUSA010000044.1:0-5968 GCF_049581465.1 Caballeronia sp.
CGGTAATCGCGCGCGCCCCATACGACACGCGCTTGCCGCCTTCGAGCACAGCGCGAATTGCCGGGTGCGTCTTGTAGCGCTGGAATTCCTCGAACGGCGACAGATACGGATTCGAATAACCCAGACCCACGACGAAGCCCACCATCACCTGATTGTTATCCATGTGATAGAGGAACGAGCCGCCGTAGGTGTCGTTTTCCAGCGGCCAGCCGGCCGTGTGGATCACGAGACCGGGCTTGTGCTTGACGGGATCGATTTCCCACAGTTCCTTGATCCCGATGCCGTGAACCTGCGGATCGACGCCTTCTCGCAGCTTGAACTTGTCGTTCAGTTGACGGCCAAGATGCCCGCGTGCGCCTTCGCAGAACAAGGTGTACTTCGCGTGCAGTTCCATGCCGAGCTGGAAATTCCCAGTCGGCTGGCCATCCTTGCCAATGCCGAGATTGCCGGTTGCGACGCCTTTGACCGAACCATTGTCGTTATACAAAATCTCAGCAGCAGGAAACCCCGGAAAGATTTCCACGCCCAGCGCTTCAGCCTGCTGGCCCAGCCAGCGCGTGACGTTCGCGAGGCTGATCACGTAGTTGCCGTGATTCTTGAAGTTATCCGGCAGCGCCCAGGCCGGCACGCTCTTCGAACCGGTTTCGCTCAGGAACAGGAACCGGTCCTCGGTCACTTCAACGTCTAAAGGCGCGCCTTTTTCCTTCCAGTCCGGGATCAGTTCGGTGAGCGCGCGCGGATCCATCACCGCGCCCGACAGGATATGAGCCCCGATCTCCGAGCCTTTTTCCAGTACGCACACGCCAATCTCGACGCCTTTCCCAGCCGCCAGCTGTTTCAGGCGGATCGCTGCGGACAGGCCAGCCGGGCCGCCGCCGACGATCACGACGTCGTATTCCATCGACTCGCGTGGACCGTATTGCTCAATGAGAATTGCGTCTGTCACGATGCCATGCCTTTTCTTTAGAACTGGTCTTCACTCAGCGCCAACATTCCTTCGTTGTCCTTCGCGCTGACAATGGATGCCTCAAGCGCGACGGCGTGAGGCAGGACGTGATCGGCAAAGAACTGAGCGGTTGCGATCTTCGAGTCGTAGAACGATTTATCCTCGGCATGTTTCTCAGCCGCCACCAGCAGGGCACGTGCAAATTGCCAGCCCACCAGTACGATGCCCGCCAGCTTCAGGTAGGGCACGCCGCCAGCAAATACAGCGTTCGGATCGCTTTTGGCGTTGGCGAGCATGAATTCCACCGCGCTTGCCATAGCCTCGCGGCCTGTCGCGAGCCGCTTGTGCAACGTCCGGAATGCCGGGGTGGAGGAGAACGACGCACAGTCTTGCAGTTCTCCCAGCGTTCGATCAATCTGACCGAGGATCGCCTTCGCCACCGCGCCGCCGTCGCGCAAGGTTTTGCGCCCGATCAGATCGTTCGCCTGAATTGCCGTGGTGCCTTCGTAAATCGTCAGGATGCGGGCGTCGCGATAGTACTGTGCAGCGCCCGTTTCCTCGATGAAGCCCATGCCGCCGTGGACCTGCACGCCCAGGCTCGCCACTTCGATCGAGATTTCCGTGCTCCAGCCCTTCACAACCGGCACGAGATATTCGTAGATCGCCTGGTGTTCCGCCTGCACGGCTGCGTCCGCGTGGCGATGCGCGATGTCGCTATGTGCCGCTGCGACGTAGGCGAGCGCACGGGCTCCCTCAGTTAGCGCCCGCATGGTTGCCAACGTGCGCCGAACGTCCGGGTGCTGGATGATCGCTACGGAGTGCTTTGCGGATCCATCAACCGGGCGGCTTTGCACGCGATCCTTCGCGTAGGCCACGGCCTTCTGATAGGCGCGTTCAGCAACGGCGATACCCTGCACGCCCACGCCAAAGCGAGCCGCATTCATCATGATGAACATGTACTCGAGGCCGCGATTCTCCTCGCCGATCAGTTGGCCGATCGCGCCACCATGATCGCCGAACTGCAGCACCGCGGTCGGGCTCGCCTTGATGCCGAGCTTGTGTTCGATCGACACGCACTGCACATCATTGCGCTCGCCCAACGAGCCGTCTTCGTTGACGAGGAACTTGGGTACGGCGAACAGGGAGATGCCCTTGACGCCGTCGGGCGCATCGGGTGTACGGGCCAGCACGAGATGGACGATGTTTTTCGCCATGTCGTGTTCGCCCCACGTGATAAAGATCTTCGTGCCGAACACGCGGTACGTTCCGTCACCCTGGGGCTCGGCGCGTGTGCGTACCAATGCCAGATCCGAGCCGGCTTGGGGCTCGGTCAGATTCATGGTTCCGGTCCACTCGCCGGAGATCAGCTTCGGCACGTATGCCTGCTTCTGCTCTTCGGTACCGGCTGTCAGGAGCGCCTCGATCGCGCCGTCGGTCAAAAGCGGGCACAGGGCAAGCGACAGATTGGCGGCGTTCAGCATCTCGATGCAGGGTGTCGCCAGCAGTTTAGGCAAGCCCTGGCCACCGTATTCGACGGGATGCACGACACCTTGCCAGCCTCCTTCGGCAAACTGGTGGAAGGCCTCCTTGAAGCCCGGCGTGGAGTAGACCTCGCCGTCGCGCCAGGTACTCGGATTTCTGTCACCTTCGAAATTCAACGGCGCGATCACGTCCGCGCTGAACTTCGCCGCTTCGTCGAGCACCGCCTGTGCCGTGTCGGCAGTGGCGTCCTCGAAGCCTGCGAGCGCTGACACGCGATCGAGGTGGGCAAGTTCATTGATGACAAACAGCATGTCCTTGACAGGTGCCATATAGCTCATGATGGATTTCCAGAAGTGCAACCGAAGAGGGGACGCGGGCAGGGCGGATTTGACGGCCTGGCGCGGTATAAGTGGGGTTGATCGTAGTCCCGATTGGACGCGAATCGACTACCTAAACCGGCCCATCTATTGACAAAGTCGGCCACAACTTGCGAGGCAGTCGGTCGTTGATGTGCGTTTACCCCATAGCGCGGAGCAGCGGCTCCGGTTGCCCACGACGGGCAGGGGCGCGCTCAGGGTTGCCGGCGGTACTCACCCGGCGTGCTGCCAGTCCAGTGCCGAAAGGCCCGATGAAACGCGGTGGGGTCGTCAAAGCCGACATCGCCCGCGATCGCCGCGATGGGGTCTTTGGTACCGGTGAGTCGTTGAATGGCGATATCACGCCGCAGCTCGTCCTTCAGCGTCTGAAACGCGGTTTCTTCTGAGGCGAGGCGCCTGCACAATGTGCGTACCGACCAGTGAAGATTCCGCGCGGCATCTTCGACAGTCGGCACGTCCGGCAAACGGGATGCGAGATACTGCCTGACGCGGTGGCTCGTGAGCTGCTCGCTAAAGGAAACAAAGATCCAGTCCTCCGGAGCCCGGGCGAGAAATTTGCGTAAATTCGTCTTGCGCTGGCGGATGGGCATATCGAAATACGCTTCGCTGAAACGCATCTGCGTTTGCTTGCAGTCGAAACGGACAGGTCCGGGAAACAGGTACAGATGGTCCACCGTGTGCGGTGGGCAGGAAAACGCGAACTCCACTTGCAGCAAGGGAATCTTCTGACCGATCAGCCACGATGCCACGCCGTGGGCGAGCTTTAACATAAGCTGCTGCCCAAGCATGCTGACGGTTGACGATGGATCAGGGTGAAGAGCAACGCCCGCGATCAAGCCGTCCCTGCGCGATTCGAACCTGAAGTCATCGAGAACGATGTGAAAGAACTGCCCGAAGCGATGCATGGCAATCTCAAGATTGGGCGCATCGAGCAGGCTCAGGCAAAGAAACTTCAATGTGCCGCTGCGCATGGGTCGGGCAAAGATGCCCGGCATTTCATCGTCGAATTCAATGGCGAGGGCACGGTATAAGGTCGAAAACTGTTCCTCTGTGACTCGCGCGCCTGGTTCACTCAGAAGCGCAGGAGAGATGCTGGCCTCGTCCAGGTATTTGCTGACCAGACCCGGTTGCGCACCCGCGGCGGCAAGGAAACCGATGACGAGTGAGATCGGAACGGTGGCGCTGGGTGATTGCATGGGCGTTGACGAGGCTCGTTGATGTCGGTTCACCACGAGCGCCATTGTACGGCACCGTTCGGGCCGGGTAACCGGCCCTCTTGTATCTATAGGTCAAGGTCCGTGAGGGCCGGGTGCGTATGCCAGTCCATCCAGTCGAAGTGTCCGGAGGTTTCAGCCCAGGCCCAACTTGCTTTTGGCGTACGTGTGGCGGGCGTTTCTACTTGCTGCGGACTTCCTTCGTGTTCGGCTTTTGCAACGGGGTCGAGACTGGTCGCACTTGAGTTTGCCTTGGCTTCGTCCGGCTCGAGATCAGGCGCAAATAATATGGAATCCATAGTGATTAGTAAGTTAAGTTGGTTGAATGAGGCCGGTGGAGCGTTGGGGCAGCGGCCGCAGTAGGCGAGGGCACCGTGAAGTGGCACCTCAAGAATCTCTTTGGAAAGCTCGACGCCAGCTCGCGAAAACATGCGGTTCGAAGAGCGTTGGTGCTGGGTTTGCTCGAAGGCGCATGAGCGGGCGCCCGGCGAGCGACAGGCCGGGCGTGACGTGAAATAGCCGGCGAACGGATCCAGAGCCAAAACTATGTCATGCGAACTTTCACATAGCGCCCAGGTGCCGCTTCGATCGGCTTATGGCGGGCGCTTCCCGGCCTCGTGCGCGCCTTGACCGAATCTCCAGCATACGGCTTCAGCCATTCGATCCAGTGGGTCCACCAGCTACCCGGCCGTGTTTCGGCTGATGCGAGCCACGCATCCGGGTCGCCGCTCGAATCGCCACTGGCCCTGAAACTTCGCTTGTTCTTCGACGCAGGATTGACGACACCGGCTATGTGGCCGCTCGCGCCGAGAACGAACTGAGTCGGGCCGCCAACCAGTTGTGTGGATCGATAAGCCGACCGCCACGGCACGATGTGATCTTCCTCGGTTGCCAGTACGTAGGTCGGGGTGTCGATGCGTCCCAGGTCCACTGGCGTGCCGCACACCGTCAACCGCCCCGGTTTGCACAGGTTGTTCTCGAGGTACATGTTGCGCAAATACCAGGTGTACATGGGCCCCGGCAGATTCGTGCTGTCGGCGTTCCAGTACAGCAGGTCAAATGGCGGCGGCGACTTGCCCTTCAGGTAGTTGTCGATGACATAAGGCCAGATCAAATCGTTTGCTCGCAGCGTCTGGAACGTGAACCCAAGTTCCTTGCCGGAATAAATGCCGCCTCGACCGATTGCACCCTCGCGCTGAGCGACGCCCGCTTCGTCAATGAAGACGCCCAGCTCGCCCGGTTCTTCGAAATCCAGCATTGTGGTGAGCAACGTGATGCTCGCCACATTGTCGTCGCCACGTGCTCGGGAGATCGCCGTGGCCGACGACAGAATGGTGCCTCCGACGCACCAGCCCACCGCGTTGACCTGATCGGCGCGAGTGATTTCCAGCGCAACGTCGATAGCCGTCAACGCACCCTGTTCGACGTAGTTGTCCCATGTCGTTTGGGCCATCGTGGTATCCGGGTTGCGCCACGACACCATGAACACGGTCATCCCCTGTTCGCAACCAAAGCGCACAAAGGAATTTTGAGGCTGCAGATCGAGGATGTAATACTTGTTGATACACGGCGGCACGATCACCAAGGGGCGTTTGGCCACCCTGTCGGTGAGCGGAGCATACTGGATCAACTGGAATAGATCGTTTTCGAATACGACCGTGCCCTGGGACGTCGCCACGTTGTGCCCGACCTCGTAAGCGGTCTCGTCCGTGATCGAGATGTTGCCGCGCTGCAAATCGCCAAGCAGGTTCGTGAAGCTTTCACGCAAGCTGTCGCCGCTGGATTCGAACGCGAGCTTGAGCGCCTCGGGATTGGTCGCGGGAAAATTGGCTGGACTTAGCAAGTCGATGAACTGCCGCGCGAAGAATTCGAGCTTCCGTTTATCCTTTTCACTTAGGACAACTGCATCGACGAAGTCTTCAAGCAACCGCGCATTGAGCAGGTAGTTC
>NZ_JBAUSA010000045.1:0-2090 GCF_049581465.1 Caballeronia sp.
TTCTCCATCCAGACGACGCTTACGCCGTCCAGGGCTTCCTGAATGCCGATATGGGTCATCGCGGCAGTAGCCGATGCGCCGTGCCAATGCTTGTGACCCGGTGGACACCAGATTACGTCGCCAGCGCGAATTTCGACGATGGGTTCACCTTCGCATTGGGTCCATCCGCAGCCTGCGGTGACGATGAGCGTCTGTCCGAGAGGATGGGTATGCCAGGCGCTCCGCGCGCCAGGTTCAAACGTCACGCTCACGACTGAAACGCGCGCCGGCTCTGGGGGAGAGTTAAGCGGGTCCATTCGAACAACACCCGTAAAGTACGCTTCAGGGGCTTTCACCGAAGGTTGCGAACCTACACGCTTGAGATCCATGGTCGATCCTTTTCAGTATGAGGATATTGCTAGGCGCTTCTGGCGGCCCAATAGCTGGCGGCGTCGCATAGCAACTCAACAATAGTCTATAGATCGGCGCGCTCGGTGATTACATCGAAAAGTCGAAATTCACACATGCGGGGCCGCTTGGTAATCGCGGAGAACCTGAGCGATCTGTTCGCTGTTGTACCCCGGCTTGACCACGACATACCGCCAATACTCTATTGTCGATCGAGCACATAAACCCGACTCTCGATATTCGATGGCCCGAAACGAGCGGGAAATGTCCCAGAACCATCACAGCTAGCGCTGTTAGGGGAAACCCGTAATACATACACTGTTCTCATCGGGGGCCAGGAGATTGCTGGCCCTGGCGGGCACAGGGACCTGGTGATTTAAATCATGGGGTCTCGCACAAGTTGACGCTGGCTGGATGGCACTAAACCTTGCCTCTCTTCGCATTCGAATTCTTGTCTTCATGTACCCGCGGACGCATTCGGTTGACCAGGCCGGCAATGGGTGCTGCTTTGGATAATTCGTGGCAGATATCGGGCATGAGCCCGACTGAGGACAGAGTCATCATGATGATAGAGAATCGGAATACCTCCTTCCTTTTTGGAGGCAATGCTCCTTATGTCGAGGAACAATACGAGGCATACCTTGCCGACCGGGACACGGTGTCGCAAGAGTGGCGCGACTATTTCGACGCGTTGCAGGGCGTGCCGGCGAGTGATGGATCAGACACAGGGGACGTGGCGCACGCACCGGTCGTGTCTCGTTTTGTCGAGTTGGCCAAGCACACGCGAACGGGTGGACGCTCAGAGAACGACGTACTGAGTTTCGCCCACAAGCAAGTCTCCGTGCAGGCCCTGATTTCGGCCTATCGCATGGTCGGCACCCGCAATGCTCGTCTGGATCCGCTGCGATGGACCGCCCCGGTGCCATTGCCTGAATTAAACCCGAGCTACTACGATTTGTCCCACGCGGACATGAACACGAAGTTCAGCGTGCCGGACACGTACTTTTCGGATGAAGACACGACGCTCGGCGATTTGGTGCAGGCACTGACAGAGACCTATTCCGGGACGCTGGGCACCGAGTTCATGCATTTGACTGATCCGACTCAGCGTAGCTGGTGGCAAATGCGTCTTGAGTCTTCGCGTTCAAAAGCGACCCTGGATAACGGTGACAAGCTGCACATCCTTGAACGACTGACCGCCGCCGAAGGCTTTGAAAAATACCTGCATACCCGCTACGTCGGCCAGAAGCGCTTTTCGATCGAGGGCGGCGAGTCGCTCATCGTCCTGCTGGATGAATTGGTTGCGTATGGCGCCACGAAGGGAGTCAAGAGCTCAATTCTCGGCATGGCACACCGTGGACGCCTGAACGTTCTCGTCAACATTGTCGGGAAGCCGCCGGCTGCGTTGTTCGACGAGTTCGATGGGAAAACCGCGCATCTGCTTCCGGCGGGTGACGTCAAATATCACAAGGGCTTTACCGGCTTGCTCCCGACAGCAACCGGTCCGGCAGAAGTGACGCTCGCGTTTAACCCGTCGCATCTGGAAATCGTGAACCCGGTGGTTCAAGGTATCGCTCGTGCACGCGCCGAAGTATTGGGGCAAGGTGCGAGCGCTGTGCTGCCAGTGGAGATTCACGGTGACGCGGCTATTTCGGGGCAGGGTGTCGTCATGGAGACGATGAACCTTTCGAATACCCGAGGCT
>NZ_JBAUSA010000046.1:0-5630 GCF_049581465.1 Caballeronia sp.
CACATTCATGACGATTTCATAACGGACGGTTTTGTCCGCCGCGATCACGACGGGCTGATCGGGGTGCAATTCCTGCCGGTTCAGCACAAACGTGTTCAGGTCGGTTCGCGACATGCTTTCTTGCTGCGACGCGCCGGCATCGTCCTTATAGCGTACGGTCATGCTGCCGTCGGCTTTGATATTGACCACGACCGGCGGCGTCTGTTCTTGCGGCGCGGCGTTGCCAACCGTCGGCAGGTTGATGATCGACGGCGATACGAGCGGGGCGGTCACCATGAAGATGACAAGCAGCACGAGCATCACGTCGATATACGGCACGACGTTGATGTCGGACATGGCGCGCCTTGAACTGCCGCGCATGCTGGAACGCATTGGACCTCCGGCCATCGTGAACTCCTTAATGTGCCTGGCGTTGCAGAATGTTCGAGAACTCTTCGATGAACGTCTCGAAGCGAATGGCCAGACGGTCGATGTCGTGCGCGTAGCGGTTGTATGCGACCACGGCAGGAATTGCCGCGAACAGGCCGATTGCGGTTGCGACCAAGGCCTCGGCAATACCCGGCGCGACGTTCGCAAGCGTGGCCTGCTGGACGTTTGCCAAGCCGCGGAAGGAATTCATGATGCCCCAAACCGTACCGAACAAGCCAATGTAAGGACTGACCGAACCCACGGACGCGAGAAACGCGAGATTGACTTCGAGTACGTCCATTTCGCGCTGGAAGGCGGCGCGCATGGCACGACGCGAACCATCGAGGATCGCAGCCGGATCGCTCATGCGGCGCTCCTTGCCCTTCAGGAATTCACGCATCCCCGATTCGAAAATCCGTTCCAGCGCACCGATCGTGTGGCGATTGTTCGCCGCGCTTTGATACAGCGCCTGGAGATCACCGCCGGACCAGAAATCACGCTCGAAACGCTCGGTCTGGTTGCGGGCGCGGCGAATGGCAAACCATTTCCGAATGATGTATGTCCACGACAACAATGACAGCAGCAGCAACAGCGCCATGACGGCCTGCGCCAGCAGGCTCGCATGGATGACAAGGGAAATTATCGACAGATCTTGTGTAGTGTTCATAAATGTCCGCTATTACGTCCCAAAGGGGCGTCCGGCCGAAGAAACGCCGAATTGATGACGGCTTCCGCAGGTGTGTGCTTGGTACTGCTGCTGGGCCTGCACGGTTTCTCGCAGGCTCGACTTGTTTTCAGGGTGTTACCAGGCTGAAAGGTTCGCTACATGGGCTTTTTTGCACAGAATGATTCAAAACGGTGTCGAGGCCTGGATGGTTGACCGCGCATGCGTCCGCGGACCGCTGCGCAACGCGGAAAGCACCGATTCCGGGATTGCAACCGGACGAATGGCCGCAAGACTGACCGATGCTACCTTGATGTCGCCCGTTGCCAGCAAGACGCCGTCCCGCCACGCTTCCTGGTGGAAATCGACCGACGCGCGGCCCAGCCGCTGAATGCGACTGATCACGTGGATGACATCGTCGAGTCGCGCGGGTGCCGAATAATCGAGCGCCGTGCGCTTCACGACAAACAAGACGCCGTCCGAGTCGGCCAGCTTGCGCTGGTCAACGCCGCACGCGCGTAGCCATTCGGTGCGCGCCCGTTCGAAGAACTTCAGGTAGTTCGCGTAGAAGACGATGCCGCCGGCGTCGGTATCTTCGTAATAGACCCGGACCGGCCAATCGAAGGTCAATAGGCCCTTCGCCTGCTGAGGCTCGCTGGAAGACATGTTCATCCGCCCATTTTACCGGAAGCGGCAAATCGACTGCGAAAACCGGTTCCATCGGCTTCGGTCCGGGCATCTATCTCGAAATCTTCCGGCTTCAAAATCTGCTCGGACGCCGTTGCGCTGCTTCCTGTCTAACCGCGATGCACGGTCAGCGGGCCGAACGATTGCGCAACCGGCATCATCTCGATGGCGTTGATGTTGACGTGCGCCGGTCGTGTGGCGACCCAGTAGATCGTGTCGGCAATATCCTCGGCCGTGAGCGGCTGCACATCTTTGTAGACGTTGGCCGCCTTCGCGTCGTCGCCCTTGAAGCGGACGTTCGAGAATTCGGTTCCGCCGCACAGGCCCGGTTCGATGTCGGTGACGCGCAACGCCGTGCCCGTCAGGTCGGCCCGCAGGTTCAAGCTGAACTGGCGGACGAACGCCTTGGTCGCGCCGTAGACATTGCCGCCGGGGTACGGGTAGGTGGCGGCAATCGAGCTCAGGTTGAACACGTGTCCGCAGTTGCGCTCGACCATGCCGGGCAGCAGCGCATGCGTCACGGTGACGAGACCCTTGCAGTTGGTATCGATCATGTTGTTCCAGTCGTCGATACTCGCGCGCTGCGCCGGTTCGAGACCAAGCGCCAGGCCGGCATTGTTGACGAGCACGTCGATTTGCGAAAATGCTTCAGGCAGGGAAGCGATGACGGCCTTGATGGCTGCGTCGTCGCGAACGTCGAGTTCAACGGGCAGGAGTGCGTCGCCGAGTTCGTTCGACAAAGCGAGAAGCCGGTCCTTCCTGCGAGCGGTCGCGATCACGCGATGGCCCCCGTTTACAAACGTGCGGGCGATGGCGGCGCCGAAGCCGGCGGAAGCGCCAGTGACGAATACGATCATTTGCGGGTTCCGTTAGTGTTAGTCAGTGAGTCAGGTGAGTCACATGCAACCGGAGCGTCAGGTTGCTGAAAGGGATGATTGCGCGGCGCGGAGGTGCGTCCGGAAAGGCGATTAGCGTACTTCCATTGTTGCGAGGCGGCAAGTTTTCACGGTTTTGGTTCACTTTCATTTTTGTTTCATGCCCGTTTCTTTTCCTTCCAGTAACTATGAATCGTAGCGCCAAGCGCTGCGATTTCCCTTTTCATTCCTCAGTCAATTGCGGAGTACACAACTGCCTTTGCCGCGCACGTGCGGGCTCCCGGCCTCCGGTTGCCTATTCTCCAGCGTCCCATTAAACTAGGGCGCTTCAACCCTGCGTGACTGGCGAAACGGACTTTCGGGTCCTAAAGGTGGATCAACCCACCGGGAAGCGCAGGGTGCCGTTTTGCCGTTCGCCTGGGCAGCCGAGATCCGCACGCAGTCGTTGCGTCGCCGGTGGCTGTCCTTTCGCGTAACCGGAGCTTCACTCTTCCGCCTCGCTTGGGACCCATCCTGTTTCGCATCCGATTGGCGCCGCCACTGCGCACGCGCGACCCGGTCAACTGACACCATTCAACGGAAAACGTATGTTTGATAGAGCCCAAAGCACCATCGCCCAAGTCGATCCGGAATTGTTCGCGGTGATCGAGCAGGAAAACCGGCGCCAGGAAGATCACATCGAACTGATTGCGTCCGAAAACTACACGAGTCCGGCCGTCATGGCGGCGCAAGGCACGCAACTCACGAACAAGTACGCAGAAGGCTACCCGGGCAAGCGCTATTACGGCGGCTGCGAGTATGTCGACGTTGTCGAGCAACTGGCGATTGACCGCGTGAAGCAACTGTTCGGCGCCGAGGCGGCGAACGTGCAGCCGAATTCCGGCTCGCAAGCCAATCAAGGTGTGTTCTTCGCCATGCTGAAGCCGGGCGACACCATCATGGGCATGAGCCTCGCGGAAGGCGGTCACCTTACGCACGGTTCGCCGGTGAACATGTCGGGCAAGTGGTTCAACGTGGTGAGCTACGGCTTGAACGAAGCCGAAGACATTGACTACGACCGGACCGAAGAACTGGCTAAAGAGCACAAGCCTAAGCTGATCATTGCCGGCGCGTCGGCATTTGCATTGAAGATCGACTTTGAGCGGTTGTCGAAAATCGCCAAAAGCGTCGGCGCCTATTTCATGGTCGACATGGCGCATTACGCTGGCCTGGTCGCAGCGGGCATCTATCCGAATCCGGTGCCGTTCGCCGATTTCGTCACGACGACCACGCACAAGAGCCTGCGCGGCCCGCGCGGCGGTGTGATCCTGATGAAGGCCGAATATGAGAAGCAAATCAACTCGGCCATCTTTCCGGGCATCCAGGGCGGTCCGCTGATGCACGTCATCGCGGCTAAGGCCGTGGCGTTCAAGGAAGCGTTGTCGCCGGAATTCAAGGTCTATCAACAACAGGTTGCGGATAACGCACGCGTGCTGGCTGAAACGCTGGTGAAGCGCGGCTTGCGGATTGTGTCGGGCCGTACGGAAAGTCACGTCATGCTCGTCGACCTGCGTGCCAAGCACATTACCGGAAAGGCCGCGGAAGCTGCGCTGGGCAAGGCGCATATCACCGTCAACAAGAACGCGATTCCGAACGACCCGGAAAAGCCGTTCGTTACCAGCGGCGTGCGCCTCGGCTCGCCGGCCATGACCACGCGCGGTTTTGGCGTGGCGGAGGCCGAGCAGGTGGGTAACCTGATTGCCGACGTGCTCGACGCCCCGGAAGACGAAGCGAACCTCGAACGCGTGCGCACGAAGGTCTCCGTGCTGACGAAACAGTTCCCGGTCTACGGCTAAGCAATGCGCTGCCCCTTCTGCCGTCACGAAGACACGCAAGTCGCGGATTCGCGTGTCTCCGAAGACGGGGCGGCGATTCGTCGGCGTCGTCGTTGTCCCGCTTGCGACAAGCGGTTCACCACGTACGAACGCGTGGAACTCGCGTTGCCATCCGTGGTTAAAAAGGATGGCAGCCGCGCCGAATTCGTGCGCACGAAGCTGGTAGCAAGCATGCAACTGGCGCTGCGCAAGCGGCCGGTTGCAGCTGACGCCATTGATGCAGCCGTCGCGCGTATTGAATACCAACTGCTGGGGAGCGGCGAACGCGAGGTTCGCAGTGACCGGCTCGGCGAACTCGTGATGAACGAGTTGCGCCAGTTGGACACCATTGCTTACGTGCGTTTCGCGTCGGTCTACAAACGCTTTGAAGACGTGTCCGAATTCGAAGACGTGCTTGAAGAATTCCGGCGTACCACGCCGCGCAAAACCAGTCCTCGCAAACGCTAAGCGTTTCTGCATTTCCCTTCCCCCCGAAGCATTCCGCACGTGACTTGTTTCGACAGTATGTCGAGGCTTATGCACGTCCGATAGTCGTCCGATCGGCCAATGGCGGCCATCGAAAATTCCCTTTAGATTGAGCGCTGGCCGGTTCAAATCGATGAGGGATGCAGATGAATGCACGATGCTTTTCAGGCTTCACGCTGGTCGAGCTCGCAGTGGTGCTCGCGGTCATTGCGGTTCTCGCGACCTTTTCAACACCGTCGTTTGTGGCGTGGCACCAACGGGACCAAATCGACGCGCGAGCCCGCGCGATGATTGCGACGCTCGTGTTGGCGCGTTCGGAAGCGATCAGGCTTGGCGCGCGCGTGACGCTGTGCCGTATCAACGCCGCACGTGTGTGTCTCGCGATGGGGAAGCCTTGCGATGGCGGCATGACGGACTGGTCCTGCGGCTGGGGGCTGTTCGCCGATCGCGACGGCAGCCGCATCCTTTTGCGAATGCAACCGGCATTGGCGGCAATTGCAATTGGCGGCACGGGTAGCGAGTTGTCGTTCACTCCTCCATCGGGTCAGATAATCGGAGGCTTTCGCAGCTTCGACTTCGGCCCGCGCAACGGCACGCTGGCGTCGCTGGGTGGGCGCGCACGTCGTTGCATCCGGCTCGCCGCCGGTGGCCGAGCTC
>NZ_JBAUSA010000047.1:0-4185 GCF_049581465.1 Caballeronia sp.
TAGTTCAGTTGGTTAGAATACCGGCCTGTCACGCCGGGGGTCGCGGGTTCGAGTCCCGTCCGCTCCGCCACTAGTTAAAAAGCCCTTGATTCGTAAGAATCAAGGGCTTTTTGCTATGGTGTTTCAAAATGCACTACCGAGAGCGCGACATACCGCTTAAATCAAGACAAACCCGTTTTATTTTCAATCGCACACGGCCTGCGCGCACTAATCGTGCTTTCAGACTCATGCCTATCGAGCGCACGCAAACGCAGCCGATAAATAAATTCGCGCACGCAAACACCAGCATTGCCAGTGTTCGCGCGACGTTCATGCCCGCCAGCGCCACCCACAATCTCCAGGCACTGGCGCCAACCCGATTATTCGAGCGCTGAAGCCGGGCCGAAGAACTCGTAACGTGTTTGCGATTCGGGCACGCCGAGCGCCTTCAGATTGCGCTTCATCGCCTTCATGAAACCGATCGGTCCGAGAAAATAGGCGTCAACATCACGCGTTTTCGGCAACCATTCGTTGAGCTTCGCCTGATCCAGATAGCCGATGCCGTGCGCCGGCGCATAACCATCGCGCGCTTGCTCGTACATATAGAAACGCTTAAGTTGCGGGTGACGTTCGGCGCGCGCATCGATCGCGTCACGGAACGCATGCACACCGCCGTGCCGCGCCGAATGGATGAAGTGCACCGGACGCTTTGAAGCGAGGGCGGCGTCGAGCATCGCGAGCGTCGGCGTGATGCCTACACCGCCGCTGATCAAGACGAGCGGCTTCTCGTGATCTTCAAGCGTGAACTCGCCGGCCGGGGTGAGCAGTTCGACCGTGTCGTTTTCATTGACGTGGTCATGCAGATAGTTCGAGACCTTGCCGTGCGGCTCGCGCTTGACGCTGATGCGGTATTCGTGACCGTCCGACAAAGCCGACAGCGAATAATTGCGGCGCACTTCTTCGCCATCGATAACCAGCCGAATGCCGATGTACTGCCCCGGACGGAACGCGAGCAACTCGCCGCCGTCATTGGGGCGCAGGTAGAACGACACGATCTCATCGCTTTCGCGAACCTTGCGCGCGACGCGGAAGGACCGCAAGCCGCGCCATCCGCCCGGCGCCTGTTCTTTCTCGGTGTACATTTTTTCTTCTTGACCGATCAGGATATCGGCGAGCTGGCCATAAGCTGCGGCCCACGCTTCGATGACGGCATCAGTCGCGATCTCCGCCCCGAGCACTTCCCGGATCGACCTCAGCAGACAGCCGCCGACAATCGGATAATGCTCCGGAAGAATGTTGAGCGCGACGTGCTTGTTGACGATCGTCGAAACAAGGCCGCCGAGCTGGTCAAGCTGATCGATATGCCGCGCGTACATCAGCACGCCGTTGGCGAGCGCACGTTGCTGCGAGCCGCTTGCCTGGTTCGCCTGATTGAAGTACGGGCGCACTTCCGGGTTCTCGCGAATCAACATCTCGTAGAAGTGCGTGATGAGCGCTTCGCCACCGCTTTCGAGAAGGGGGACGGTTGCTTTGACTATGGCACGGTGTTCGGCTGACAGCATGATCGAGATTCCTTTGATGGTGGACAGGAGGCGATGTTTCGCCGGTTACGGGTCATACGTATCCACGTTTCGTGCCAGCTTGTAAATCTAATAAAAACAATGACTTGAGAAATTTAATGGTCAAAACAACGCTAGTCGATAAGACTCATCCGGCAGTCGAAATGACTGCTTCAGCATTGCTCACGGTACTGGTGCCGCTGATGCAGGATTTGTCGCGCGACCTGAGCGACACCGAGCGTTATCGACGGCTTCTGGAAAGCATGAGAGGCCTGTTTCCCGCCGATGCCACCGCGCTGCTGCGCCTGGAAGGCGGGACGCTGGTGCCGCTGGCCATCGACGGATTGAGCAGCGACACGCTCGGGCGGCGCTTTCGTGTCGCCGAGCATCCGCGCTTCGCGCAACTGCTGGCCCAGCCGCATCCCACTCGTTTTGCTTCGGATTCCGACCTGCCCGATCCCTACGATGGACTCGTGCAAGGCGTGTCCGGCGATCTGGAAGTGCACGATTGCCTGGGCTGTCCGTTGCTTATCGGCGGGCGTCCGTGGGGTCTGCTCACCCTCGACGCGCTCGATCCGGAGCGCTTCGACAGCATCGACATGCAAGCGCTCGAAGCGTTTTTAAGCCTGGCGGCGGCGACGGTAGGCGTGGTCGAGCGTATCGATACATTGGCGCGCACCGGCGAAGAGGAACGGCGACGCGCGGAGGCGTATCGGGTGGCGAGCGACCAGGGCCATCGCGTGATGATCGGCAATAGTCGCGTTCACAAGCGGCTGATGAAGGAGATCGGCATTGTGGCGGGCAGCGACCTGACCGTGCTGGTCACCGGCGAGACGGGCGTCGGCAAGGATCTGGTGGCGAACGCGATTCACGCTTCGTCGGCGCGGGCGAGCAAGCCGCTGATTAGCCTGAACTGCGCGGCCTTGCCCGACACGCTGGTTGAGAGCGAGCTGTTCGGCCACGTGCGCGGCGCGTTTTCTGGGGCATCGGCAGACCGGCGGGGCAAGTTCGAGCTGGCTGACGGCGGCACGCTTTTCCTCGATGAAGTCGGCGAACTGTCGCTCACGGTCCAGGCGAAGTTGTTGCGCGTGCTGCAGAACGGTCAGCTTCAACGCATCGGCTCGGATAGCGAACACACGGTCGATGTCCGGTTGATCGCCGCGACAAATCGGGACCTCGCAGAAGAAGTGAAAGCGGGGCGGCTGCGCGAGGATTTTTATCATCGGCTGAGTGTTTATCCGTTGCACGTGCCGCCATTGCGGGAGCGTGGCCGCGACGTACTGATGCTGGCCGGAAATTTCCTTGAGGAAAATCGCTCGCGGCTCGGGTTGTCGAGCCTGCGTCTTGCCGCCGACGCGCAATCGGCATTGCTGGACTACCGGTGGCCCGGCAATGTGCGTGAACTCGACCATCTGATAGGCCGCAGTTCGCTCAGGGCGCTCGCGGCGCAACCCGAGCGTCCGAAAATCCTGACGCTGACCGCCGCCGACCTGGGTCTCGACGATACCCAGATCCGTGTCAACCCCGTGAATCCGTCCGACGCGCCTGGCGTCAATCCGGACCTTGGCGGTAAGGATTTCCGCAGCGCAGTAACATCGTTCGAGCGCGCTGTCTTACTCGATGCACTCGCACGAAACGATCAAAATTGGGCATCGACTGCACGCGAACTCCAATTGGACCGGGCAAATCTTAATCGTCTGGCGAAGCGGCTGGGCCTCAAATAAAGCGCTCTAAATGCAATGCCGGCAGGCATTGAAACGTCCGCTTAATGGTCACCTGAAAATAGCAATAAATGGCTGTATTGTTGTTTCGATCGGTCGCCTGGATTTTGCGCATTTCGCGCGTGTCACCGCTTCGGTCCTGCACCTGACCTAGTTCGTGTGATGCTTGATACACAACGTTTCAGGCAAATCGCGACAAGAATTCACTCAAATTTTGAGATGTGTCAAAAAGGTTTAAACGAATCAGTTCATTCTTGCGTCGCGCGCATTGTTTATCTGCAATAGTAGTAAGCGCTGTTTTCATTTGGGATTGAGTGAATCTTCGTACTCGATAAATCGGCGCGCATGAATTAAGCTTGTTTGCCATCGAATCAGTTTGGTCGTAAAAAATAATGCGTCGCGAAGGGCATGCAGCTACTTCGCAGTACATACAACAACCCTCATGAGGGACACGACGGTGGGCAAATGCTGGGTTGTAATTTCAGGCGTGCTGCTTGCGTGTTTTAGCCTCGGGGCGTTTGCCGCGGGCGACGCGCCTGCGGAGAAAGCACCCGACACCATGCAGGCGCGCGTGATGGGTTGCGCTGCGTGCCACGGCGGCCAAGGCCAAGGCACGGACAACGACTACTACCCGCGTCTGGCCGGAAAACCCGCGGGCTATCTCTACAACCAGTTGCTCGCGTTCCGGGACGGCCGTCGCAAATATCCGCCAATGAACTATCTATTGGCCTATCTCCCCGACGCCTACCTGAAACAGATCGCAGATTACTTCGCCGCCGAGCGCCCGCCGTTCCCGGCACCCACGGCTGTCACCGCCAACGCGGCCACGCTCGCGCTGGGCAAGTCCATCGTCAGCAACGGCGATTCATCGCGGAAGATTCCTGCTTGCGCGGCTTGCCACGGCGGGGCGCTGACCGGCATGGAGC
>NZ_JBAUSA010000048.1:0-1673 GCF_049581465.1 Caballeronia sp.
CCTGCTGGCCGCCGTCATCGCCGTATGGCAATTGCTGCGGCCGGCCGCCGGCCGCTTTGAAAAGCCCGCCCCGCAAGATCTCCTCGATGCCGCGCGCATCTTTCGCGCGCAGGAGCGCAGCGACGCCGGCCTCGCGATGATGGGCGACAAGAGTTTCATGTTTTCGGCGTCCCGCGAGGCGTTCCTGATGTACGCCAAGCACGGCCGCACCTGGGCCGCGCTGCACGACCCCGTGGGTCCGCGGCGCGAATGGGCCGAACTGATCCGGCAGTTTGTCCAGATGGCGCATGCGCACAATGGCCGCGCGGCCTTCTATCAGGTTCGCGCCGACGCCTTGCCGCTTTATCTCGATGCAGGTCTCACGCTGATGAAACTGGGTGAGGAAGCGCACGTCGCACTGGCCGAGTTCGACTTGAAGGGTTCGCATCGCGCGCATTTACGCTATGCAATCAAGCGCGGAGAACGCGATGGTTTCGACGTGGAAGTCCTCGATTCCGAGCGCGTTCCCGACGCCATGCCCGTCTTGCGCACGATTTCCGATGCGTGGCTGGACAGCCGCGAAGCGCGCGAGAAAAGCTTTTCGGTCGCCGCGTTCAACGACGATTACCTCGCCGCGCAATCCGTGCTGCTGGTGCGCCAGCAGGGCGTGCCGGTCGCGTTCGTCACCTTCATGACGACCGACCTGAATACCGAAGCCACGGTCGGCGTGATGCGTCATGTGCCCGACGCATCGTCGTACGCGATGGAATACCTCTTTACGAAGCTCGCGCTGCATCTCAAGCAGGCCGGATTCCAGACGCTCAGTCTTGGGATCGCGCCGCTTTCCGGCATGCAGCCGACACCGCTTGCTTCGCCATGGCATCGGCTGGCCGGCTTCGTCTGGCGCTTCGGCGGCCGGTTCTACAATTTCCGCGGCTTGCGAGGCTTCAAGAGCAAGTTCCAGCCGCGCTGGGAGCCGCGTTATCTCGCGGCGTCCGGTTCTGTCGGCGTGTTCTTTACGCTTGCCGATCTCTCGTTGCTGGCGGGAGGCTGGCGGTCATGAAAATTATTGAAAAGCTCGTCCTTGTGTCGCTATGCGCCACGCTCGCAATAACTGCGGCGCACGCCGAGACATTGCCCGGCGGCCGTTATGGCGAGATCACGCTAACTAAACCATCCGGTCCGATGCGTGCTTTCATCGTCCTCTTCTCCGACAAGAACTGGACGCCCGCCGACGCACAAAGCGCCGATGTGCTGGCCGCGAAAGGCGCGATGGTCGTAGGTGTGGACACAGCCCGATACGCGGCGAACCTGACCACTCATCAGGAGGCCTGCCACAAGCTGGTAGGCGACGCCGAGTCGGTGAGTCACCAGCTCGAACGCGAAGTCCAGTCCAGCCGCTACTTCTCGCCGATGTTAATGGGCACCGGCCAGGGCGGCATCCTCGCCGAAAAAGCGTTGGCCCAGGCGCCCGACAATACGGTTGCGGGCGCGGTATCGGTGGCGCCGGATGCGCAGCTCGACGCGCGCTTCAACCCTTGTCCGCCGGACCCGACCATCACGCACGCGAAGGGCTTGCCGGGTTTCTACGAGACCGGCCCGCTTGGCGCCGCAACCTCAAAAGCCGACGCGCTTCTGGCCCTCGCCGCGCCCCATTTGCGCGTGCATGAAGCGACCGACGAAGACGTATCGGA
>NZ_JBAUSA010000049.1:0-7460 GCF_049581465.1 Caballeronia sp.
AGGCCAGCTTGCGCGAAGCTGCTGGAGGCGAGCCCAGTCGTCGGATTGCCACGGATAAATCATAAAGAGTCTTTAAAACCAGGTTCTTGACGCGTTATTCTGCGAATATTATTTAGCGATCAAATACTTAGCGCTATCTTCTCAAGCTGTTTCTGAATATCAGCGATGGATTGCGTCGCGTCGACCACCGCGAATCGCTCCGGCGATTCTTCCGCGCGACGAAGGTACTCCGCCCTCGTTCGATTGAAAAACGCATCCGATTCGCTCTCGAACTTGTCCGGTGACCTGACCGCGCCGCGACGGTCGCTGGCGATGTTCGTCGGGATATCGAAAAGAACGGTCCGGTCGGGTTGAAAACCGCCCTGCACCCAGCGCTCCAGCGCTTCCAGCTTGTCTCGCGGCAAGCCACGCCCGCCGCCCTGATACGCGAAGGTGGCATCGGAAAAACGATCCGACAGGACCCAGTCGCCCCGCGCCAGGGCCGGCTCGATGACCTGCGCCAAGTGTTCCCGGCGTGCGGCGAACATCAGGAGTGCCTCGGTTTCAAGGTCCATCGGATGGTTGAGCAACAGCTCGCGCAGGCTTTCTCCAAGCGCGGTACCGCCCGGCTCGCGCGTAATGACGACCGAATGGCCGCTGGCGGCGATTTTTTCTTCGAGACGCTGGCGAAACCACTCGAGGTGTGTCGTCTTGCCTGCTCCGTCGATACCTTCAAACGTAACGAATCTGCCTCGCACCATCATTGTCCCCGGATGTACTTGTCGACGGCCCGGTTATGGTCGCCGAGATTGTCTGAAAAGATGCTGCTGCCGTCGCCCCGTGAGACGAAGTAAAGCGCCGTGCTGTTCGCGGGATTGAGCGCGGCGGCGAGTGAGGCCACGCCCGGCAGCGCGATAGGACCGGGCGGCAGGCCCGTGCGCGTATAGGTATTGTACGGAGTGTCAGTCTGCAGGTCCTTTTTGTGCAGGCGACCACCGTACGCCGAGCCGAGTCCGTAGATCACGGAAGGGTCCGTCTGCAACGGCATGCCCCGGCGCAACCGGTTGGCGAATACGGCCGCGACCAGCGGCCGGTCAGCGGCGAGCCCGGTTTCCTTTTCCACGATCGAGGCCATGATCAGCGCGTCGTACGGCGTCTTGTACGGCAAGTCTTGCGCACGCGTGCTCCACGCTTCGTTCAGCCGCTGTTGCATCAGGTTGTAGGCGCGCTTGTAGACGTTGAGATCGCTCGTGTCTTTGTCGAAGAGATAGGTGTCGGGGAAAAACAGGCCTTCCGCGCTCGCTTTTGCCGTGACGTCGTCGGGCGCGCCGATCGCTCTCAGCAGATCGGTGTCGGTCATGCCGGCGCTGTCGTGCTTGAGCGCGGGATTCGAGTCGAGTTCGTTGCGCATCTTCTGGAACGTCCAGCCCTCGATCACGGTCGCGGCGAACTCGTTCGTGTCGCCCCGTGCGATCTTTTGAAGCAGTTCGTACGGCGTGATGCCGGTCTTGAACTCGTAGTTGCCGGACTTCAGTTGCGCCGAGAGGCCGAGCGCGCGCGTCATCAGCACGAACAATTCGGTTTCGACATGGACACCGCCGCGGCTGAGCTGAAGGCTCACGCTGCGCAGCGAGCTGTGGGGCTTGATGGTGACGTCGAGTTCGGGCGAGGCCAGGTCGACCGGGCTATTCGCCCACTTGAAGGCGCCCGCGACGAGCGCACCGGCGATCACGACCAGAACCGCCGCCGCGATCAGCAATTTCTTTGAAAGTGACATGCAAAACACGCTAAGGATAGACCCCATATAATACTTGTTCGCCTCCGTCAAAGTTAGGTCCATGAATTCTTCGACCGCATCATCCCAAGCCGCGCCCCAGTCTGCCTTCGACGCCATCGGCCATCCGGCACCCGGCGTCGGCGTGTTCGCGCTGCTGACGCAATTCGGTTTCATCGATACGACCGGCGACGACGCCGCGACATTCCTGCACACGCAATTGACCAGCGACGTGCAGCATCTCGATGCGTCCACGGCCCGCCTGGCCGGGTTTTGCACAGCGAAGGGCCGTTTGCTGGCGTCGTTCCTGATGTGGCGCACCGGCGACGCCGTACGCCTGATGCTGGCCGCCGATATCCAGGCTGCCGTGCAAAAGCGCTTGTCGATGTTCGTGCTGAGGGCCAAGGCAAAACTCACCGACGCCACGCCGGGATTGATCGCGGTCGGTTTTTCCGGCGATGTTCGCAAGCCCTTGTCCCGGCTTTTCGATGCCCTGCCCGACGGCGTTCACGTGAAAGTCGATGGACCGCGTGGATCGTTGATCCGCGTGCCCGATTCGGCTGGGCGGCCGCGCTTCTTGTGGATCGGTCCGAAAGTCGAGGTGGAGGCGCATCTGGCCGAGCTTGATGCCGAATTAACGCGTGCGTCCGCCGAAGTATGGGATTGGCTGGATATTCACGCCGGCGAGCCGCGCATCACGCACGCGACGTCCGAGCAATTCGTGCCGCAAATGGTCAATTTCGATGTGCTCGGTGGCGTCAACTTCAAGAAGGGCTGCTATCCGGGGCAGGAAATCGTGGCGCGCAGTCAATATCGTGGGACGATCAAGCGCCGGACATCGTTGGCGCATGTCGACGCTGAAAACGGCATTGCGCCCGGCATCGAACTTTTCCATTCCGACGACCCGGGCCAGCCGTGCGGCCTCGTGATCAACGTGGCCCCCGCAGCCGGTGGCGGCGTGGACGCGCTGGTTGAAATCAAGCTCGCCGCGCTCGAACACGGCTCGGTTCACGCCGGTGCTGCCGATGGTCCTGCAGTCCGGTTCCTGCCGTTGCCCTATGCCCTGCCTACTGAAGTCTGAGCCTAATGAAGACTGAGCATTATCGGCCATGTGTCTGATCGTTTTCGACTGGCAACCGGACGCTGGATCGCCCGGTTTTGAGGATCGGCCGTTGTTGACGCTCGCGGCCAATCGCGACGAGTTCTTGCGCCGCGACACCCTCCCTATGCAATGGTGGGACGACGTGCCCGGCTTGCTGGCTGGCCGTGACCTGAGCGGCGGCGGCACGTGGCTGGGTGTCACGCGCGACGGCCGTTTCGCTGCGCTGACGAACTATCGGGCGCCGTCCGAAGTGCGTTCCGATGTGCCCACGCGGGGCGCTTTGGTCAGCAATTTCCTGTCGGGCCCGGCTGTTGCGCCACTTGATTATCTTCAAGCCGTGGCTCGCGATGGACATCGCTATAACGGCTTCAACCTGCTCGCCGGCGATTTCACCCGCCGTGAAATGGGTTGGTATGGCAATCGTGCCGATGCCCCGCCCGCGTTGCTCGAGGCGGGCATTCATGGGTTATCGAATAGTTTGTTGAATACGCCGTGGCCCAAGCTGGTTGCCCAGCGCGACGCGTTGCACGATCTGATTCATGCCGATGAGCGTCCTTCGCTCGACCGGCTCATCGAGACGATGTGCAATCCCCATATTGCCGACGACGCCTTGTTGCCATCGACGGGAATTTCGCTGGAACGCGAGCGCGTGTTGTCGGCCGCGTTCATCGAGACGCCGGAGTACGCGACGCGGAGCACGACGGCGCTGCGGGTCGTTGCCTTGGATGGCGGATTGGCGCTGGAAATCAAGGAACGAAGCGACGACGATGGCTCGCACAAGATCCAACGGCCGGGGAAGTTCGAAAGGGCGGAAGGGTTCAGGATTGAGTAGGGTCCACCTACCTACTTCACCCCCTTCACCTCTGGCTTCAATGACAATGGGTCCGTTGGATTGCGTAACCCCAGGATATCGTCGAAACGCAGTTGCACCGACGCCAGGATCTTCGGATGCGTCAGCACGTAGAACCGCTGTTCGCTCACGGCATCGAAGGTCATCTCCGCCACATCCTTCGCGCTCACCCTCCCGCCCTCCACCGCTTTCGTCAACTGCTTGTCGGCCATTTGCTGCGAGGCCGTCAGCGGCGAATCGTTGCGCAAGCCTTCAGGCCGCGAACGCTCAGCGTGCGCAATGCCCGTGGGCACGAATGCCGGACATAGCAACGAACAACCCACCGGTCCGCCAACAATCGCCAGGTCGTGATAAAGCGTCTCGGTCAACGCGACCACGGCATGCTTCGACGCGTTATATACGCCCATTGCCGGCGATGCCAGGAATCCCGCCACCGACGCCGTATTCACGATATGCGCCGGCTCGTTCTGTTCGAGCATGAGCGGCGTGAATGCGCGCACGCCGTTCGCCACACCCATCACGTTGACGCCGAACACCCACGCCCAGTCGTTCGCGCTGCTTTCCCAGACGAAACCGCCCGTGCCGACGCCCGCATTATTGAACAGCAGATGAACGCCGCCAAACGTATCGAGCGTTGCACGGGCAAGTGCATCGACTTGCTCGGCATCCGATACGTCGGTGGGCACGCCGAGCGCCTGCGCGCCCAAATTGCGTACCATCTCAACGGTTTCGGCGAGCCCTTTCACGTCGACATCGGCGAGCACGAGCTTCATGCCGAGTGCCGCGCCTTTCAACGCGAACTCACGGCCAAAGCCGCTGCCACCACCCGTGATCACCGCCACTTTGTTTTCGAATTGGTCCACTGCGTCTCCGTTGCGAGCTAAGGCGTCAGGTGTTCAGATCAGTTTCACCAACTGCTTGCCGAAGTTCTTGCCCTTGAGCAGTCCGAGAAAAGCCTCCGGCGCGCTCTCAATACCCTGCGCCACGCTCTCGCGATACTTCAACTTGCCCTGCGCGACAAGGCCGCCGAGTTGCCCAAGCGCCTCGGGCCACACCTCGGGCGACTCGCTCACGATAAATCCCTGCACCTTCAACCGCTGCGTGAGAAGGAGCGAGGGCTTTGCGAGCGGTATCGACGAGCCGTCATAGTTGGCAATCATTCCGCACAGCGCGATCCGCCCGAACGCGTTCATGCGCTGCAGCGCTGCATCGAGCACTTCGCCGCCGACGTTCTCGAAGTATCCATCGACACCATTGGGCACCGCGGCCTTCAGATCCTGATACAGGTTGCCTGCCTTGTAATCGACGCAGGCATCGAAGCCGAGCGTCTCGGTCACATAGCGGCACTTGTCCGCACCGCCCGCAATGCCCACCGCGCGGCATCCGGCCGCCTTCGCCAATTGTCCGACCACGCTGCCGACCGCCCCACTCGCCGCGCTCACCAGGACCGTCTCGCCAGCTTTCGGCTCGATAATCCTGTTCAAGCCGAGCCACGCGGTCACGCCCGGCATGCCGACCGGGCCGAGATACGCCGACAAAGGAATGTGCGCGGTATCGACCTTTCGCAGGCCCGCGCCATCCGAGGTGCCGAATTCCTGCCAGCCGAACATGCCGACCACCTTGTCGCCGACCGTGAACTTCGGGTTCTTAGACTCCACGATTTCGCCCACCGTCCCACCGATCATCACCTCGTTGAGCGGCTGCGATGCGGCGTATGACTTCGAATCGTCCATGCGCCCGCGCATGTAGGGATCGAGCGAGAGGAAATGATTGCGGACGCGAACCTGGCCGTCGGCGAGGGGTTCGAGCGGCGTTTCCACCAGCTTGAAATTGCTGACGCTCGCGGCACCTTGCGGGCGCGAAACGAGGAGGATCTGGCGGTTGATCTGGGATTGCTCGGACACTGTGGTTCTCCTGTTCACTGCATGGCGACGTCAGGCGTCGCTGGGACCGGGTGTTGCCGAACGATCCGTTCGAACCCGTTGTTGCGCAATATCGCGGCCAACCGCAAGGCGGCGCATGTATTTGAATGTGCCAAGGGCCTTGGCGACGAAATGGCCTTCGCTATCGCGGATTTCGCCTTCGCAATAGGCCATGGTTGTCGAGCGGTGCAGCACACGGGCAAACGCGCGCAACTCGCCGCGTCCGGGCTGCATGAAGTTCACCTTCATCTCGACGGTGACGACGCCCACGCCATCGCCCGCGAGACTACGCGCGGCCATCGCGAGGGCGACATCGGCGAGGGTCATCGTCACGCCGCCGTGGGCAATGCCCCAAGTGTTCATGTGCGTCGGGCCGAGCGGCAACACCACCTCGCTCGCGCCGTCTTCAGCGACGACCAGTTGCACGCCGAGCGAATCGACAAAGGGACTTTCGGGAAGAATGGAAGGATCGGTCATTGCTTGGGCGCTCAACTCACACGTCGTAGTCGATGCTTTGGCGCGACTCGCGAACTGCCGCAACGAAGGGCTTGATCGCGAGATGTTTTGGATGGACCTGATACGCGTCCAGTGCTTCTTTGTTGTCGAAGTCGGACACGAGAACGACGTCGCAAGTGGCTTCATAGCCGTCCTGCGCAACACCGACTTCGAAGTGGCCTTGACCTGTAACGATGCTGCGGCAGCTTTCCAGCTTGGCCTTCAGCTTGACGATGTTTTCAGCGCGCGTGGCGCCTTCTGCGTGGTCCTTCAGCGTCCACATGACGATGTGTCTTAGCACGGGGGTCTCCTCGGTGAGATGAATGACGATGTATACGTAACAGTCGCCCAGCGTATCAAAAACGCCGGGCGACCGTCACGTCAATCCGCCATCACACCACTTCGAACAATCCCGCCGCGCCCTGGCCGCCACCAATACACATAGTCACTACGACGAATTTCGCTCCGCGCCGTTTCCCTTCGATCAACGCGTGTCCCGTCAGCCGCGCGCCCGATACGCCGTAGGGGTGCCCGACCGCAATTGCGCCGCCGTTCACGTTGATGCGATCCGGGTCGATGCCGAGTGTGTCGCGGCAATAAAGCACTTGCACGGCGAACGCTTCGTTCAGTTCCCACAGGTCGATGTCGCTGACTTTGAGTCCCGCTTTCTTCAAGAGTTTCGGCACGGCGAACACCGGTCCGATTCCCATTTCATCGGGCTCGCAACCCGCGACTGCGAAGCCGCGGAAGATCCCGATCGGCTTGAGCCCTTCCTTCTCGGCCACGGCCGCATTCATCACCACGCAAGCCGAAGCTCCATCGGAAAACTGGCTCGCATTGCCCGCCGTGACCACGCCACCCGGCATCGCGGTGCGAATCTTCGACACCCCTTCGAGCGTCGTGTCGGCGCGGATGCCTTCATCGGAGGAAAGGGTCACTTCTTTGGTGAACATCCGGCCGGACGCTTTATCCGCGACACCGGCAAGCACCGTGATCGGCACGATTTCATCGTTGAACTTGCCGGCCGCCTGAGCCGCCGCCGCGCGCAATTGCGATTGGACGCCGTATTCGTCCTGGCGCTCCTTCGATATTTCGTAGCGCTTCGCGACGTTCTCGGCGGTCTGCAACATGGACCAGTAGATGCCCGGCTTATGCTCCTTGAGCCAGCCTTCGAACAACATGTGCTGGTTCATTTCGTTCTGCACGCACGAGATCGATTCCACGCCGCCCGCCACGAACACGTCGCCTTCGCCGGCGATCACGCGCTGCGCCGCCAGCGCGATGGTTTGCAGGCCCGACGAGCAGAACCGGTTGACCGTCATGCCCGCCACGCTGACC
>NZ_JBAUSA010000050.1:0-18191 GCF_049581465.1 Caballeronia sp.
CGTGAAACGACTCCACGCCAATGATAGTGCGGATACCCGTGTGAAAGTAGGTAATCGTCAGGCTCCCCTTTGCTAGCTCTAGCATCCGAAAACCCCACCCCGCAAAGGTGGGGTTTTTGCGTTGGACGATCGGACAATCGAAAAGCCATCAAAAAGCAGAACCTCAGAGCCGCCAACGCAATGGCGGCCCTGAGCCAATCGGCCTCAAACCGATAGAAATCTCTCCGCGAGCTTGACCCAATACGTCGATCCAACCGATAACAGCGCGTCATTGAAATCGTAGCTTGCGTTATGAAGCATGCACGGACCGACGCCATGCCCGGAGTCGCGATGACCCCCTTCGCCATTGCCCAGGAACGCATAGCATCCCGGCTTTGCAAGCAGCATGAATGAGAAGTCCTCCGCGCCCATGGTCGGTTCGACGGAAGTGTCGACATTCTGCGCGCCCACCACATCCTGCATCACTGACGCCGCGAACTGCGTTTGTTCGGGGTCGTTGATGGTCGGCGGATAGTTCCGTCGAAAATCGACCACTGCTTTGCACTCGTACGCAGCCGCCGTCGATTCTGCAATCGTTCGCATCCGGCGCTCTATCAAATCGAGCGTTTCAACCGTAAATGTGCGCACAGTGCCACCGAGCCACGCTTCATCGGGAACAACGTTCACTGCATCGCCGGCGTGAATTTGCGTAATCGATAGCACTGCGGTATCGATTGGCTTTTTGCTGCGTGTGATGATCCCTTGCAAACCGTTCGCGATCTGGACAGCCGCGAAAATCGGATCGTGGCCATTGTGCGGTAATGCCGCGTGCGATCCCGTCCCCTGGATTGTGATGCTAAATATATTGCTCGACGCCATCATGGGACCTTCGGTTACGCCGAAGTGGCGCGCGGGCATGCCGGGCCAATTGTGAATGCCGAAGACGGCATCGACGGGAAATTGCTCGAACAAACCATCCTTGATCATTGCCTTCGCGCCGGCGCCCCCTTCTTCGGCCGGCTGAAAAATGAAAACGATCGTACCGTCGAATTTGCCATGTTCGGCGAGATGCTTGGCGGCGCCCAGCAACATCGCGGTGTGCCCGTCGTGACCACATGCATGCATGCGGCCTTCGTTCCTGGACCGATGATCAAACGTGTTCATTTCGGTGATCGGCAGCGCGTCCATGTCGGCGCGCAATCCAACGCAACGTCCGCTTGAGCCCCGTTTCAGCACGCCTACTACGCCGGTTTTTCCCATCCCGCGATGGACAGTCAGTCCCCATCGCGCCAGATTCTCCGCGACGAGCTGAGCCGTCGCCGTCTCTTCGTAGCGCAACTCGGGATGCGCGTGGAGCGTCCGTCGCAGTGCCTTGATTTCCTCGTGCGACGCTTCGATTTCGGGAATCAGGTACATGGTATGGCCTCCATCTGACAAAAGCGTTGCGCGTCCCGTTGTTCGCGGGAAGACTTCCATTCTACGCCCGCGAATATTTATATAACTTCGAGGCAGTGGCCCTTCGGCAAGCGTAATAAAATTGGAGATTCCTTGGAATTTCACACGCTTTTACCGGATATTTGCATGAACGCTCCCGCCGAATTCGCCCGTGCTGTTTGTCCGCATGATTGCCCGGACACCTGCGCGATGCGTGTCACCGTAGTGAATGGCCGAGCGATAAAAGTAACGGGCGACCCGGATCATCCACCGACCCAAGGCGTGCTCTGCACGAAAGTGTCGCGCTATGCCGAACGCACGCATCATCGAGACAGATTGCTCACGCCGATGCGTCGCGTCGGTCGTAAAGGTGAGGGGCGGTTCGAGCCGATCGGCTGGGACGACGCGCTCAAATTTGCCGCCGGACGTCTGAACGAAATCGCGGCACGCGCGCCAGAAGCCATCCTGCCGTACAGCTACGCGGGCACGATGGGTCTTGTGCAGGGCGAAAGTATCGCGGCCCGTTTCTTCAACGTGCTCGGCGCGTCCCGTCTGGACCGGACCATTTGCGCGGCCGCCGGCGCCGCGGGATTGCGCTACACGTACGGCGCGAGCCTCGGCATGCACACGGAGTATTACGAGGAAAGCGAGTTAATCCTGATCTGGGGGGCGAATCCGATCGCGTCGAACCTTCACTTCTGGACCCGCGCGCAAGAGGCGAAGCGACGGGGCGCGCGCCTCGTCGCGATCGATCCGTACCGTTCGCTGACAGCGGAAAAATGTCATCAGCATGTCGCGTTGAAACCGGGAACCGACGCAGCGCTCGCGCTCGGCATGATGAACGTCATGATCGCGGAAGGACTGCTCGATCACGATTACATCGATGCACACACGCTCGGTTTCGATCAATTGAAAGAGCGCGCCCAGACCTATCCACCGGCCCGCGCGGCCGAGATTTGCGGGATCGACGAACACGTAGTGATTGACCTGGCGCGCGCGTTTGCGTCGACGAAGAAAGCGTCAATCCGCCTCAACTACGGCATGCAACGCGTACGCGGCGGCGGCAACGCGGTCCGCGCAATCGCCTGCCTGCCTTCTTTGACGGGGGCTTGGCGGGAACGCTCGGGCGGCTTGCTGTTGTCGTCGTCCGCGTGGGCGCCGGTCGACGAATGCGCGCTTGAGCGCCCGGATTTGCTGCCGGGATGGCCGTCGACGCTGCCGCGCATCGTCAATATGAATAGTATCGGGGACGCACTGCTGCGCGCGGGCGACGCGACGTTCGGCCCGAAAATTGAAGCGCTGATTGTCTACAACTCCAACCCCGTAGCGGTAGCGCCCGATTCGGCGAAGGTCGTGGCCGGCTTCGCGCGAGAAGATCTGTTCACCATCGTGCTCGACCACTTCCAGACCGATACCGCCGATTACGCCGATTTGATCCTGCCGGCGACCACGCAACTCGAACATATCGATGTCCACAAGTCGTACGGGCACACCCACGTGATGGCGAACTTGCCGGCGATTGCGCCTGTTGGCGAGGCTCGGCCGAACACGGAAATATTTCGGGGCTTGTCCAGAGCGATGGGTCTTACCCACCCGGCGTTGTTCGAGACAGATAACGAAATAGCGTCAAAGGCTTTTCGCTGGGACGATCCGGCGCTTTCTGGTCAAAGCTGGGAGACGCTCAAGGCAAACGGCTGGGCGCAACTCAAACTGGCCGAGGCGCCGTTCGCCGAGGGCGGATTTCGCACACCGTCGGGCAAATGCGAGTTCTTCAGCGAGCGTTTGCAGCGTCAGGGACTCGATCCGGTTCCGGACTATCTCGCGCCGTACGAGTCCGCGACTTATGCGCCCGAACTGGCGGCCCGTTATCCGCTCTCCATGATCTCCCCTCCTGCGCGGAACTTCCTGAACAGCACGTTCGTGAACGTTGAAAGCCTGCGTGCCACGGAGGGTGAGCCGCATCTCGAGATGCATCCAGCCGACGCCCAGGCGCGCGAGATCGTCGACGGCGAAATGGTGCGTATCTTCAACGATCGCGGGTCAATGCAGGCGCGTGTCCGGGTAACGAATCGTGCCCGGGACGGTCTAGTGGTCGGCTTGTCGATCTGGTGGAAGAAGCTCGCGCCCGATGGCTGCAATGCGAACCAGGTCACGAGTCAGGCGCTGACGGACCTGGGCGGATCGGCTACGTTCTACGACTGTCTCGTCGAGGTCGAGGCAGTGTGAGGCACATTAGCGAATAAGGATTGGAAGGTCGCGTCTAACCCGGTTGTGGGAACACGTTCGAGCCGTTACGATGCGTTTCGCACGATCATTCTAAAATTATAGGGAGGAGACGCCACATGGAAAAAATCTGGTTGAAGTCGTATCCACGAGGCGTGCCCGACGAAATTGATCCCACGCGGTACAACTCGGTGTCCGAGTTGCTCGCGGACAGCTTCCGCGCTAATCGTGAGAAGCGTGCGTTCGTCTCCATGGGTCAAGCGCTTACTTATGGCAAGCTCGATGCGCTTTCTACGCATCTCGCTGCGTGGTTTCAATCGCGCGGACTGAAGCCAGGCGCGCGCATCGCAATCATGATGCCGAACGTGCTGCAATATCCGGTCGCGCTGGCCGCGATCCTCCGCGCGGGCTACGTCGTCGTGAACGTGAATCCGCTGTACACGCCACGCGAACTCGAACATCAGTTGAAGGACAGCGGCGCCGAAGCGATTATCGTGCTTGAGAACTTTGCGCGCACCGTTCAGGCCGTGGCGAAGAACACGCCAATCAAACACGTCGTGGTCGCGTCGATGGGCGATTTGTTGGGTGCGAAGGGCTTGATCGTCAACTTCGTCGTTCGCCGGGTGAAAAAGCTCGTTCCCGCCTGGGATTTGCCGGCGCACGTCAGCTTCAACGAGGCACTTCGACAAGGCGAACGCATGGCGTTCACGCCGGTGAAAGTGAGTCCCAACGACATCGCGTTCCTGCAATACACCGGTGGCACGACTGGCGTGGCCAAGGGTGCGGTTCTTCTGCATCGCAATGTGATCGCGAACGTGCTGCAGTCCGAAGTGTGGCTTGATCCGGCGCGACACGCGCACCCGGATATCGATCAGGTCGTGACGGCGGTTGCGCTTCCGCTGTATCACATCTTTGCGCTGACTGTGGGCTGCTTGCTAACCCTCCGCACGGGCGGAATCGGCGTACTGATCGCGAATCCGCGCGATATCGCGGGCATGATCAAGGAGCTGCACGGCTTCAAGATCAATACGTTCCCGGCCGTGAACACGCTCTATAACGCGATGCTGAACCATCCGGATTTCGCCAAGCTCGACTTTTCGAAGCTGATCGCGGCGAATGGCGGCGGCATGGCTGTCCAGGAGGCCGTGGCCAAACGTTGGTTCGATGCCACCGGCACGCCGATTATCGAGGGCTACGGGCTATCCGAAACATCGCCGAGCGTGACGTGTAACCCGACCACCGCGACCGAATACACCGGCACGATCGGTTTGCCGTTACCGTCCACTGAAATCTCAATCCGCGATGACGATAACAACGAACTTGCGCCAGGCCAGCCCGGCGAGGTCTGCATTCGAGGACCGCAAGTGATGGCGGGTTACTGGAATCGCCCGGACGAAACAGCGAAAGTCATGACACCGGACGGCTATTTCAAATCGGGCGATATCGGTGTCTTTGACGAACGCGGATACGTGAAAATCGTCGACCGGAAGAAGGACATGATCCTGGTGTCGGGCTTCAACGTGTATCCGAACGAAATTGAAGACGTGGTCGCGAAGCTGCCGGGCGTGTTGGAAGTGGCGGCCGTGGGCGTGAAAGACGCGACCTCAGGGGAGGCGGTGAAGCTGTTCGTCGTACGCCGCGATCCCAATCTCACCGAAGCCGATGTGAGCGCGTTCTGCAAGGAGCGCTTGACGAACTACAAGCGGCCGCGGTTCATCGAGTTCAGGAGCGATCTCCCGAAAAGCAATGTGGGCAAGATATTGCGCAGGGAACTGCGCGACGGCAAGGTTTGAACGGTTAGCGGTACTGGGAGCCAAGCCTTCGCATCGGCAGATGTGGAGGCTTTTTTATTGGGCGCTCGTTCTACGAAGCCGACGCTTATAACGAAAAAAAGGCGCCCGAAGGCGCCTTTCAAGACAAGCGTGTTATTACGACTTATTAGAACTTTGCGCGGATGCCGACCACGGTAGCGACCTGATTCGACGTCGAAGACGCCGACAAGCCGTTGATGTTCGCAACAGCGGAGTGTCCGGTCGAATCCGTACCCGATGCGTGCTGATAGATAGCGTCGACATACAGGTCGGTACGCTTGGACAGGAAGTAGTCCGCGCCGATGACGCCTTGGTTGTACTTCGCGTCGTTCACGCCATAGCCCTTCGTGTAATCCCAAGCAGCGCCCAGCAACAACGCCGGCGTCAGCTGATACTTGAAGTTCACTTCGACGTTGTTGAAGTTCGCGTCGCCGTTCAGGCCGCGCGGGTTCAAACCAGCTTGGCCTTGTCCGAGATCCTTGAACTGAGTGTTGCTGTACGTTGCGCCAACCGTTGCAGCGCCGAACGAGTAAGCACCGCCAGCCGAAACGACTTGCTGTGTCTTGGCCGATGCATAGCCCGAGTACACAGTGGAACCGGTCATGTTCGAAGCGGTGGCGCTCGACGACGCGTTGTTACCGAAGAACGAGACGTTCGGGTTCCTGACGTTCAAGTAAGCCGCAGCCAACGTGATCGGACCTTGTGCGTAGCCGACACCACCCGACCAGATCTGGTTGCGGTTGAATTCACCGGCAACACCGCCCAGACTGTACAAGCCGCCAAACGTGATACCCGAGTACGAATTGCTTGCGTACTTGATCGAGTTATTCACGCGATTCGAGTTGTTCATGTTGTCCAGGTCGCCCGGGTGCGCAGCGAAGTACGACGCCCATTGGCTACCCACTTCCAGCGCGCCGGTATAGTCGACCACGGAGTCATATTGACGACCGAGGGTAACCGTACCGAATTGTTTCGACCCAATGCCGACATAGGCTTGACGGCCGAATAAGTCGCCGCCTTGACCCAGCTTTCCGGAGTAGGCGTTGAAGCCGTTCTCCAACACGAACAGCGCGCTCAGGCCACCGCCCAGATCTTCCGTGCCACGCAGGCCCCAACGGTCGCCTTGCAGGTTGCCGGCGTTCGCTGCATACAACTGATGGCCGCCAGAATTATTATTGAATGCGAGGCCTGCATCGATAATGCCGTACAGCGTCACGCTGCTCTGGGCCTGCACGGCACCCGCGAATGTGCCCAATGCAGCTAGAGCGAGAAGCGACTTCTTCATTAACAAATCTCCAAGGGTGTTGAATCCAGTTGGCAAGGTCACTGTTCTTAGCGCCAGTGTGTTGACGTCCCCGCCGAATACTTCAAAAACGAAGTTGAACGTAATGTAACAAAGAGCTTTTGGACGACAAAGGAAAAGCGCTCCCGCCGTTTCGTTTACGCAACATGCGCTAAAATTGCCGGTTGATGGAATTTTCGCGACCCGTACGAGCCCTAGTTACAATATTTGAAGAGTACATAGTCGTTTTTTGATCGATTTTTCCATCAGTGCAGAATCGCTGAGGAGATCGAAACAGGAGTTGTGAGATGACACTCGATGAACTGATTTCGGAGTTCGATCGTGGACTCAGGTCCATGACGGGCGTGTCCCGGATGTCGCGTCCGGTACCCGAAGCGCCAAAGGACGCGACCGAATCTGCCGCTGAGACTGTTGAGTTGACTGCCGAAGAGGCGGCCCATTCTGCCGCGCTGATGCGCGTGAATCACGTGGGCGAGATTTGTGCACAAGCTTTGTATCAGGCGCAGAAGATCGCGACGAATTCGACAGTGCTTAAACGCGGCTTCGAAGAAGCGGCGCGCGAGGAAGAAGACCATTTGGCCTGGACGTCAAAACGCTTGCGTGACTTGGATTCCCGGCCCAGTTTCTTGAATCCTCTCTGGTACACGGGTTCCCTGGCCGTGGGTTTTGTCGCGGGACAGTTTGGCGATCGCGCGAGTCTGGGCTTCATGGCCGAAACCGAGCGTCAGGTGGAAAAGCATTTGAATAGCCATATGACCCGTTTGCCGGTCAACGACCACGCATCGCGCGCGATCGTCGAGCAAATGCGCGTCGATGAAGCGGCGCACGCGGCCGCGGCCATCAATGCGGGCGGGGTAGAACTGCCGTTTCCCGTGCGTGGGTTGATGCGCGCAATCTCGAAAGTGATGACTCGAACGGCGTACTATATTTAGTAATATCGACACGTTCCGCTTAAACGCGGAACGTCGGCTTTTTCGGTTGTCTCATCCGACCCGCAATATTCCCCCGCGTGTTTTCTTCACCTCGCCTGAATCCCCGGTTTCTCGACTCTTTTCACGTACTACCTTCACATTCCTCAGTACCTCGTTCATTCGTAACGATATTCATGATTTTCATCGTACTTTAGAGGTCGACGCTAAGTCCTTGTTCTAACAAACAAAATTAGTCAAAAAACGGCCTGGCGTATTGACCGGGCAAATCCGTTCCTCTAAAGTGGGAAATGGTGTGAGAAAGTGCATTTTTGTGTGATGCGCCCATCAGTTTCAGACACATTTCTACAAGTCGCGGCGCGTCGCACGCGTCGTGAAAGAGGAGAGGGCGAGTGTTCCAAGGGGCTTCGGCGCTATCTCTCGATGCGAAGGGACGGATGTCTGTCCCGTCTCGCTATCGGGAAGCGCTGCAAGGGCAATCGGAAGGCCGGGTGACGCTCACAAAGAGCCCGGATGGATGCCTGTTGCTCTTTCCTCGCCCTGAGTGGGAAATCTTCCGCTCGAAAATCGCTGCACTTCCCATGGACGCAATCTGGTTTCGCCGGATTTTTCTCGGCAACGCCATGGATGTTGACATCGACAGTGCGGGACGCGTGCTGGTTTCGCCGGAATTGCGCATGGCTGGTTCATTGGAAAAAGAAGTGACGCTGCTTGGCATGGGTAATTACCTGGAATTGTGGGACGCAACGATTTACGCCGAGAAGGAAAAGGCGGCGATGGCGCAGGGCATGCCCGACGCGCTGAAGAATTTCACGTTCTGACGCGGCGCTAATAGACATGGCACCTGCGAACGGAAACGAGTTGCAACATCGCACGGTGTTGCTGGATGAGGCGGTGGAGGCGCTGATTACGCGCGTCGACGGTACTTATATAGATGGCACGTTTGGACGGGGCGGCCATAGCCGCCTGATCCTGACGAAATTGAGCGAAGCAGGCCGCCTGATCGCCTTTGACAAAGATCCGCAGGCCATCGCAACGGCAGCACAGGTTCAGGATTCACGTTTTTCGATAGTGCATGAGAGTTTTGCCTCCTTGCGGGAAGCCGCGGCCGAGCGAGGTGTAGGACGGGTGTCGGGCGTGTTGCTGGATCTGGGTGTTTCGTCGCCACAAGTGGACGATCCGGATCGCGGCTTCAGCTTCAGGGCCAATGGCCCGCTCGACATGCGGATGGACCCAAGTCGTGGCGAATCCGCCTCGGACTGGCTGGCGCGGGCAACGGTGCAGGAACTGACGGAGGTTATTAAAAATTATGGGGAAGAACGGTTTGCTTTTCAGATTGCAAAGGCGCTTGTTGCTCGCCGGGCAGAGTCCGACCGTCTTGGGCCTCTCGTCACCACGGGCGAGCTTGCCCAAATCGTGGGTCATGTCGTCAAAACCCGTGAGAAGGGTAAGGATCCGGCAACCCGCACCTTTCAGGCTATACGGATTCACATCAATCAAGAGCTTGCGGAGCTGCAAGTAGTTCTGGACGCAGCATTGGCGTTGTTGGAGCAAGGGGGACGCCTGGTCGTGATCAGCTTTCATTCGCTCGAGGACCGGATCGTCAAGCGATTCATGCAGGCCCATGCAAGCGGGCCTGTGATCGACCGCCGCCTGCCGATTCGTGCCGCTGATCTGCCCAGCCCTCCGCTCAGGCTGATTGGCCGCGTGTTCGCGTCCGACGCTGAAGTGGCGGCGAACCCGCGCGCGCGCTCCGCTGTCATGCGCATCGCCGAGCGGATCGCGCCATGAACCGGCTCAACATTTTCCTGTTGATCATCGTTCTCGGCTGCGCGCTGTCAGCGGTGAACGCGACGAACAAGCAAAGGCAGATCTTCATCGAGGTGCAGCGGACTCAGTCGGAGGAGCGTCAGCTTCAGCAGGACTATTCGCAGCTTCAGTATCAACAGAGCGCGTTGTCGAAAACCTCGCGTATCGAAGAGTTGGCCAATACCTCACTCAAGATGCAGCCCGTCACCACGGGCCGTACGCAATACCTGAACTACGACCCGGCGACGTCCAAGGCCGAGGACGCACCGTTGCCGGCTCCGGTGCCCGCGTCCGCTCCCGCGCCAAGCGGAGCGAAGCGATGAAAAAATCCGCGAAGCAGAAAGGCGTCGCCTTCACGCCTAATCCAATCCTCTCCGTGCGCCTTCCCATGTGGCGCTCGAAGCTCGTCGTCTTCATGCTGTTCATGGCCTTCGTGGCGCTGGCCGGCCGCGCATTCTGGATTCAGGGTCCGGGTAACGCATTCTTCAAGAAGCAGGGCGAGAGCCGCTATCAGCGCACGCTTGAAATGCCTGCCACGCGCGGTCAGATCAAGGACCGCAACGGGCTCGTACTCGCGACCAGCCTTCCCGTGAAAGCGATCTGGGCGATTCCGGAAGCCGTTCCTGATGACCTTTCCGCCGACAAGCTCGGCGAGTTGTCCTCGCTGCTGGAAATGTCGCCGAAAGAACTGCGGGCGAAGCTGTCGATGGACAAGACCTTTGTCTACGTGAAGCGCCAGGTGCCTGTTGAAGTCGCGCAGAAAGTCGCAGCCCTCGATATCCCCGGGATCTACTCGCGCGGTGAATACAAGCGCTTCTATCCGGAAGGCGAGATCACGGCGCATCTGATCGGCTTTACGAATATCGAGGACAAGGGGCAGGAAGGCGTTGAACTCGGCGACCAGGGCGTGCTCGCCGGGACACCGGGGATGCGTCGCGTGATCAAGGATCGGATGGGGCACGTTGTCGAGGACGTGGACGAGCAGGTCGTGCCGCATGACGGCGAAGACGTGGACTTGTCGATCGACAGCAAGATCCAGTACATCGCGTATACAAATCTGAAGGCGGCTGTAGAGAAGTTCAAGGCGAAGGCCGGTGCGGCGATCGTGGTCGACGTGAAGACCGGCGAAGTACTGGCGCTCGTGAATTATCCGACCTACAACCCGAACGACCGCTCGCACATGACGGGCGAGGAACTGCGCAACCGCATCATGACGGATACGTTCGAGCCGGGCTCGATCATGAAGCCGTTCACGATTTCGCTCGCGCTCGACTTGCATCGCGTGACGCCGAATACGCTGGTGGATACGGGCAATGGTTCGTTCGTGCTCGACGGTGCGCGTATCACCGACGACTCGGGCTTCGGAGTCCTCACCGTGGGCGGCGTGATCCAGAAATCGAGCAATATCGGCGCGACCAAGATTGCGATGCAGTTGAAGCCCGAAGAGATGTGGAACATGTATACGAGCATCGGGCTGGGACAAGCACCGAAGGTGGGCTTCCCCGGCGCGGTAGCGGGCCGTTTGCGGCCGTGGAAAAGCTGGCGCCGGATCGAGCAGGCGACCATGTCGTATGGCTATGGCTTGTCGGCATCGCTGTTTCAACTGGCGCGCGCTTATACCGCGATCGCGCACGACGGCGAGATCATGCCGGTGTCGATTTTCCGCACGCCGGCGGATCAGCCTGCGACTGGCCCGCAAGTCTTCGCGCCGACCACCGCACGTGAAGTCCGCGCAATGCTTGAAACCGTGGTGTCGAAGGGCGGTACGTCGCCCGACGCGGCCGTGCCGGGGTATCGCGTGGGTGGCAAGTCGGGTACGGCTTACAAGCACGCGGCTCATGGCTACGATAAATCGAAGTATCGCGCGTCGTTTGTCGGCATGGCGCCGATGCCGAATCCGCGCATTGTGGTCGCGGTGTCCGTCGATGAACCGACGGCCGGCAGCCACTTTGGCGGTCAGGTATCCGGGCCGGTGTTTGCGTCGATTGTCGGCGACACGCTGCGTTCGCTCAACGTTCCGCCCGATATGGCCGTGAAGCAAATGGTGGTCTCCGACGACCCCGCTTCCGGCACGCCCGCCACGGACATCAAACAGCCGAACGCGACGACGCCCGGCGCGACCATGCCGAACGGGGCGAAAAAGATGAAGGTAACGACCAGTTCGAAGAATCACCCGGGAGTCGTTCGATGAGCGATTTCGCGAAGCTGAGCGCCGACGTCGCGAAGGCCGTGGCGTGGCTGCGTGCACACGCAGACGCCGGTGCGCAACTGCATGCCGATACGCGCTCGCTCAAACCCGGCGACGTGTTCTTCGCGTACGCGGTGGATGGCGCGGACAGCCGTCCGTTTATCGATACCGCCCTGGCTAACGGCGCGGCTGCCGTCCTGTATCAACCTGAAGGCTTGATTGGCCAGCCGGACGCATCGCGCGCACTGGGCGTCAAGGCGCTCAACGAATTGGCCGGCCCGATCGCATCGGCGTGGTATGGCGAGCCGACCGAAGACATGCTGGTCGCGGGCGTCACCGGCACCAATGGGAAAACCTCGTGCAGTCAGTGGCTGGCAACCACACTGTCGGCGCTCGGCACGCCGTGCGCGATCATCGGCACGCTGGGTAGCGGCATGCCGGGCAAGCTTGTTCACTCTGGATTTACCACGCCCGACGCGCCGCAACTGCAGCGCACGCTCAGCCAGTTGAAGGCGGACGGCGCCAAGGGTGTAGCGATGGAAGTGTCGTCGCACGCGCTGCATCAAGGTCGTGTGAACGGCACCAAATTCGATATCGCCATCTTCACCAATCTGACGCAGGATCACCTCGATTACCACGGCACGTTCAGCGCTTACGAAACGGCGAAGGCGCGCTTGTTCGCGTGGCCGAATCTGAAGGCAGCAGTCATCAATCGCGACGACGCAGCCGGCCAGCGCCTGATCGCTTCGCTTCAAGGCAAGACGCGGACGATCGCCTATGGCATCGATGAATCCGCCACGGCCGCGGCCGTACAAGCCGACGCGTCGCTGATTGCAAGCAACGTCCGCGCGACGACGATGGGCACCGCGTTTCATCTGGAGTCCGATTGGGGCAACGCCGACGTGGAAGTTGCGACGCTCGGCGCGTTCAATGTGAGCAACTTGCTGGGCGTGCTCGGCGCGTTGCTGGTGGCTGAAATTCCACTCACTGCTGCGCTCGCTCAAATCGCGAAACTCGAACCGGTGAATGGCCGGATGCAGCGTCTCGGTGGCCGTTTGCAGAATGACGAACCGCTTGTAGTGATCGACTACGCACACACGCCCGATGCGCTCGACAAGACGCTCGAAGCGCTGCGCCCGATTGCGCAGGCGCGCGGCGGCCAACTCATTTGCACGTTCGGCTGCGGTGGTGATCGTGACGCAACCAAGCGCCCGTTGATGGGCGCGATCGCGGAAAAGCGTGCCGATCACGTCGTGATTACCAGCGACAATCCGCGCGGCGAGGATCCGATGTCGATCATCGACCAGATCGCGGCCGGCTTTACCGATGCAACGAAGGCACGGCGTATTGAAGATCGCGCCTCGGCCATCTTGCAGGCGATCCGCAGCGCGGCTCGCGAAGACGTAGTCGTGCTTGCCGGCAAGGGCCACGAAGCCACTCAGGAAATCATGGGCAAGAAACGCGCGTTCTCGGATCAGGACCACGCTCGCCTCGCGTTGGCCGCGCGTGCCGGGCACCTGCGCGGAGGTGGCGAATGAGCCTTTTCACCTTACGGGAAGCCGCATCGCTGATTCCGGGCGCAGTCGTCTCTGGCGATGAAAACGTCGTATTCGAACGCGTCTCGACCGATAGCCGCACGGCCGGTCCGGGCGATTTGTTTGTCGCGATCAAGGGCGATCGTTTCGATGCCCACGACTTCCTGCCGCAAGTCGGGCAACGCGGTATTGCGGCGGTGCTCGTGACGCGCTTGCCTGACGGCTTCGCTATTCCGGCGCTCAAGGTCAAGGACACGCGAGCCGCACTCGGCGCCTTGGCGCATGGCTGGCGTACCCGCTTCACAATGCCCCTGGTGGCCGTGACCGGCAGTAACGGCAAGACGACGGTGAAGGAAATGATCGCGTCGATCTTCGCAGCCGCGGTGGGCGCAAGCGCGCAGCTCTCGACGGCCGGCAATTTCAACAACGACATCGGCTTGCCGCTGACGCTGTTGCGCCTCAACGAGACGCACAAGCTCGCCGTGATCGAAGTCGGCATGAACCATCCGGGTGAAACGCAAACGCTCGGCAAGATCGCCGCGCCGACTGTCGCGGTGGTCAACAACGCGCAACGCGAGCATCAGGAATTCATGGCGACGGTGGAAGCGGTCGCGCTCGAACACGCGTCGATCATTCATGCGCTTGGTTCGACCGGAACAGCGGTGTTCCCCGCCGATGACAAATACGCCAGCATCTGGCGCGTCGCAGCAACGGGAAATCCGATTCTCGATTTCGCGTTGAATACGGAGGCTTCGCAAGTGGAAGCTGCTGTGACTGGCACGCTGAACGGAACGACGGTACTTATCAGCACGCCGCAAGGCGCTATTGAAGTCGCGTTGCAAGTGCTGGGCGAACACAATGCGCGCAACGCGCTGGCGGCAACGGCTGCCGCGCTTGCCGCGCATGTTTCCCTTGCCGACATCAAGCGTGGCCTGGAAGCATTCGTTCCGGTGAAAGGGCGCCTGCAAGTCAAGCGTGCCGTATTGAACCCGTTTGAAGGCGCAACGGTTATCGACGATACGTACAACTCGAATCCCGATTCGATGCGCGCGGCCATCGACGTCCTGGCCTCGCAACCCTCACCGCGTGTTCTTATCATGGGTGACATGGGCGAAGTCGGCGACCAGGGGCCGGCGTTTCATCGCGAGGTGGGTGCGTATGCGGCGCAACAGGGTATTGAAGCGCTCTATGCCCTCGGCGACGCGAGCATCGATTCATGCACCGCGTTCGGTGCGGGTCAGCATTTCACCGATATCACTCAACTTCTTACCACTCTCATCGGCGCGGGCTTTGGACCCGACGCCACGTTTCTCGTGAAAGGCTCGCGCTTCATGAAGATGGAGCGCGTGGTGGACGCCGTGACGAGTCCACAACAACCCGCTGCGGGCATGACGCCCGCTGCGCACTGAAGAAGAAGGTCCAGCATGCTACTCGCACTCGCGCAATGGCTTCAGAATGACGCCAGCTTTCTGCGCGTGTTTACTTATCTGACGTTCCGCGCCGTGGGCGCCACGATCACGGCGTTGTTCGTCGGCCTCATCTGCGGACCGTGGGTGATTCGAAAACTGACTTCGCTGAAAGTCGGCCAGGCGGTGCGCACGAATGGTCCGCAATCGCATCTGGTCAAATCGGGCACGCCGACTATGGGCGGTGTGCTGATCCTGTTGGGCATCGCCTTTTCGACGCTCCTTTGGGCCGATCTCACCAACCGGTTCGTATGGATCGTGATGCTGGTCACGTTCGGCTATGGCGTGATCGGCTGGGTCGATGACTATCGGAAAGTCGTACACAAGGACCCGCGGGGCATGTCGTCGCGGGAAAAGTACTTCTGGCAATCGGTTATCGGCTTGTTCGCGGCCGTCTATCTCGCCTTCAGCGTGTCCGAGGCGAACAACGCGCGCGTGTTCGACTTGTTCATGGCGTGGGTGCGCAGCGGGTTGTCCATGGGCTTGCCCGCCCGTGCCGACCTGATGCTGCCGTTCCTCAAGTCGATGAGCTATCCGCTAGGCACGTGGGGCTTTATCGCGGTGACGTATCTGGTTATTGTCGGGTCGAGCAACGCAGTCAATCTCACCGATGGCCTCGATGGCCTCGTGATCATGCCGGTCGTATTGGTGGGCGCATCGCTCGGCGCGTTTGCCTATGTGATGGGCAGTTCGGTGTACTCGAAATACTTATTGTTCCCGCATATTCCCGGCGCCGGTGAACTATTGATCTTCTGTTCTGCAATGGGAGGTGCGGGCCTTGCGTTCCTCTGGTACAACACGCACCCCGCGCAAGTTTTCATGGGCGATGTCGGCGCGCTGGCACTCGGCGGCGCGCTCGGCACGATCGCGGTGATCGTGCGCCAGGAAGTCGTGTTGTTCATCATGGGCGGCGTGTTCGTCGCGGAAACGCTCTCCGTGATGATGCAGGTCTCGTACTTCAAGTACACGAAAAAACGCTTCGGCGAAGGGCGGCGCATCTTCAAGATGGCGCCGCTGCATCATCATTTCGAATTGTCGGGATGGAAGGAAACGCAGGTTGTGGTGCGCTTCTGGATCATCACGCTGATGTTGTGTCTGTTCGGCTTGTCGACGCTCAAGTTGCGTTGATGTCAGGTAGTCGATCAAGTATCAGGAAAAGGTAAAGCGATGTTCGGCGAGAAGTTCTTTGATCGGCAAAGTCCGATGGTGCTTGTGCTGGGGCTCGGTGAATCCGGCCTCGCGATGACGCGTTGGTGCGCGCGTCACGGGTGCCGTCTGCGCGTCGCCGATACCCGCGCCGTGCCGCCATACCTGTCGGAACTCGCCGTGCATGGCATCGAAGCGGAATTTGTCGGCGGTGAATTCACGCCGGCGCTGCTCGATGGCGGCGTGGAGATTGTTGCAATCAGCCCGGGACTGTCGCCTCTGGCTGACGATGTGAGGCCGCTCCTCGATGCCGCGCGGGAACGCGGTATCCCTGTGTGGGGTGAGCTGGAATGGTTCGCGCAGGCGTTGAAGTCGCTTGCCGCGAACGGCTATGTGCCGAAGGTGATAGCCATTACGGGCACCAACGGCAAGACCACCACCACCGCGCTCGCGGGCTTGTTGTGCGAGCGCGCGGGCAAGACGGTGGCGATGGCCGGCAACATCAGCCCGGCGATGCTGGACAAGCTGGCTGAAGCAATCGACAACGCTGCGTTGCCCGAAGTCTGGGTGCTGGAGTTGTCGAGTTTTCAACTCGAGACCGCGTATTCGTTCAAGCCCGACGCCGCTGCCGTGCTGAACATCACGCAGGATCATCTCGACTGGCACGGTGGGTTCGACGCTTATGCGGCCGCGAAAGGCCGGATCTCCGGCGAGCAAACCGTGCGCGTATTGAATCGGGACGACGCACGAACCCTGTCGCTTGCATCGGGAAATGCAGCGACGGTCGTGACGTTCGGCTTGAACGAGCCCAAGCGTCTGGGCGATTACGGCTTGCTGCGCGACAACGGCATCGCGTGGCTCGCGCAAGGCAACGACCGGGATTTCACCGATGAAGCCGCGCCCACGCGTCGGCGGAAAAGTGAAGTCGCCGCCGAGCCGCGTGTGTTTTCGAAGCGCCTGATGCCCGTCGATGCACTGCGCATTCGTGGCTTGCATAACGCCGCCAACGCGATGGCCGCGTTGGCGTTGGCGCGCGCGATCGATTTGCCGCTGGCGTCGTTGCTGCATGGATTGCGTGAATACAGGGGCGAGCCGCATCGCGTGGAAGTGATCGCGCAGATCGATGGCATCGATTTTGTCGATGACAGCAAAGGCACGAACGTTGGTGCAACGGTCGCGGCGCTCGACGGCCTCGCGCAAAAGACGCTGCTGATTGTGGGCGGCGACAGCAAGGGCCAGGATTTTTCGCCGCTGGCTGCGCCCGTGTCGCGCTGGTGCCGCGCCGTGATGCTGATTGGCCGCGATGCGCCACTTCTGCGCGAAGCGCTCGCCGAGACCAACGTGCCGCTGCACGACCACGCCACGCTGGAAGCGGCCACGCGTGCCGCGACGCTACTCGCGGAACCGGGCGACGCCGTGCTGCTTTCGCCGGCTTGTGCGAGCTTTGACATGTTCAAGAGTTATGTTCATCGTGCGGACGCTTTTCGTCTGGCGGTGACTGAAATTGCCGCGGAACGGGGAGTGGCGCTATGAGCTGGTCGGAGCGATTTGGATCAAAACTGTCCGGGCGGCACAACGCGATTGCCAACGACAGCGCGGCGCTAGGCGGCCGCGCATCACGTTCGACGGGTGCGGGCGGTTTGGACGGCCTCGGCTCGCGGGCGGCCGAACGCACGAGCGGAATTTCGAGCGCAGTGAACGGCGTGACGCCGATCCGCTCGCGCATGCTCGACTACGATTATTCGCTGATGTGGGTCACGATCTTGTTGCTGGGGCTTGGGATCGTGATGGTGTATTCGGCTTCGATCGCCATGCCGGATTCAAAGAAATACGCGTCGTACCACGACTATGCGTTCCTCCTCCGCCAGATCATGTTCGTGGTCATGGGTAGCGTGGTCGGCGTGATCTCGTTCCGCATCCCGACGTCGACGTGGGACAAATACGCGCCGAAACTCTTTGTGGCGTCCATATTCATGCTGGTGATCGTGTTGATCCCGCATATCGGCAAGGGCGTGAACGGCGCTCGCCGATGGATTCCGCTCGGCATCACGAACATGCAGCCGTCGGAAATCATGAAGCTCGCCGTGACCATCTACGCGGCCAACTACACCGTGCGCAAGCAGGAGTTCATGCATAGCTTCGGCCGCGGCTTCCTGCCGATGGCGGTCGCGGTCGGCTTCGTCGGCGCGTTGTTGCTGCTCGAACCGGACATGGGCGCGTTCATGGTGATCGCAGTCGTCGCCATGGGTGTGCTGTTCCTCGGCGGCGTGAACGCCAAGCTGTTCGGCGGCCTGGTGGCAACGGCCGTTGGTACGTTTGCATTGCTCGTGTGGGCATCGCCGTGGCGTCGTGAACGGATCTTCGCTTA
>NZ_JBAUSA010000051.1:0-9745 GCF_049581465.1 Caballeronia sp.
GCTCCTGCAGGTAGTGCGCGAGTCGGTTGGCCTTCTCCTCAAGTTGCGCGTAGGTCAGTTGCTCGTCGCCGCAGATCAGGGCAACACGGTCAGGGACGGCATCGATGGCGTGCTCCGCCAAGTCGGCAATATTCAGGGCCACGGACCCTAAATTAGAACGTGTTACATTTCCTGACAAGTTTCAGGCCGGCACACAGGAAGGCAATCGTCCGTGAGCGAGTCAGAAAAAAAGGCCGACGCCCTCATTGAGCAGCGCGGACACACCTTGATCTTGACGTTGAACCGCCCTGAGGCCCGCAATGCACTTTCGACCGAGATGCTCTCGATCATGGTCGAGGCCTGGGACCGCGTCGACACCGATCCCGACATTCGCTGCTGCATCCTGACCGGGGCAGGTGGCTATTTCTGCGCGGGCATGGACCTCAAGGCCGCGACCGCCCGCCCGCCAGGCGACTCATTCAGGGACGGCAGCTACGACCCGTCGCGCATCGACGCTCTGCTCAAGGGCCGTCGACTGACCAAGCCGCTGATCGCGGCGGTCGAGGGGCCGGCCATCGCCGGAGGCACCGAGATCCTGCAGGGCACCGACATCCGCATTGCCGGCGAAAGCGCCAAGTTCGGCATCTCGGAGGCCAAGTGGAGCCTGTATCCGATGGGCGGCTCGGCGGTGCGACTGGTGCGCCAGATTCCCTACACGGTTGCCGCCGATCTGCTGCTGACCGGACGGCACATCAGCGCCGGTGAGGCCAAGGAGATCGGCTTGATCGGCTATGTCGTTCCGGACGGCGACGCGCTGGCCAAGGCGCTCGAGATCGCCGACGTGATCGGCAACAACGGGCCGCTGGCGGTGCAGGCGATCCTGCGCTCCATCCGCGAGACCGAGGGCCTGCCGGAAAACGACGCGTTCAAGATCGACACCCAGCTGGGCATCAGCGTGTTCCTGTCCGAGGACGCCAAGGAGGGCCCGCTCGCCTTCAAGGAGAAGCGCGCTCCGCAGTTCAAAGGCCGCTAAGGCGCCGCCAACAGATTCCCAACTCGTCACGGCTCCTACGCGGCCGCGCCCACCCAGCTGACAGCTCCGAACCTGGCCGTACCGCCCAGAATTCGTATTGGTCTGGACGGTCGATCTGCAGCTCCGATTACCCGGCAAACGGATCTTCCCTCTGCTATGAAGGAACCCAATGTCCAGGGCCCGCGACACATTCCTAGGAAGTGCATGAAAACTGAATTCCCCCCGCTGCCAGAGGTCCAGGTCGCTGACAGCGCCTCGTCACCGCGCATCTGCATCGCTACATGGGAAATCGAAGGACCATCCCGGAATGCTGGCATCGGAACTGCCTACACGAGTATGGCTGATGCCCTGCGGCGCGCCAACTATGACGTGACAATCCTATTTCTTGTGGGGTGGCACCCACCAGACGTAAATATGAGCGACTGGGTTCGACACTACCAGGCAAAGGGCATAAATCTGATACCGCTTCCTATGCCGCACACCCCGACAATTCAAGCTGCTTGGGCCGGGAGCGTGTCTTACCACACATATGTTTGGCTGAAAGACCACCAGCATAATTTCGACATCATCCACTTCCCGGAGTGTCTGGGCCTGGGCTTTTATAGTCTGCTCGCAAAGCGGCAGGGTATAGCGTTTGCTCAAACTACCTTTGTAGTTGGAACTCACGGCCCGATTTTATGGGTAAAAGAGGGCAATCAGGATTACCTACGGAATCTCGGTGAGCTGGAAATTGACCACATGGAACGCACCAGTGTCGCCGCCGCTGACGTCGTGGTGAGTCCAAGCCAGTATCTCCTCGAATGGATGATACAGAATGGCTGGGAACTCCCCAGGCAAACTTTTGTTGCGCCATACATTCGTCCTGATGCGGCCACATTCTCAGATCTTGGTCTGCCGCAAGAAAAGCGTGAGATTCGGGAAATAGTGTTTTTCGGGCGGCTTGAGCTCAGAAAGGGCCTGCGACTCTTCTGCGACGCGATCGATTCGCTTTGCGCCGATGGGGCGAACCCAGATTTCGAGATTTCCTTCTTGGGGAAAGAAACTAAGATATACGGCCGATCGAGTGTCGGCTATATCAGCGACCGATCTAAGAAGTGGTCCGTACCATGGCGTCTGATCTCGAATAAATATCAAGCGGGCGCTATTGAGTATCTCCGAGGAGTCGGGCGCCTTGCAGTGATCGCTTCTCTCGGAGATAATTACCCCAATACTGTATTGGAATGCGTGGGCGCAGGCATCCCTTTTCTAGCGAGCAACACCGGGGGAATTCCAGAAATCTTCGCATCGGAAGACAACGCTGAAGTCTGTTTTGAACCAAGGCCCGAGATCCTGGCGGACCGCATTCGAGCTGTGCTTGCTAAAGGTGCCTCTTCGGCGCGCCCATCGATTTCATTTGCCGACAACGAGAAGCGATGGGTAAGTTGGCACCGCAACATTCGCACGCACACGAAGCTTAATCAGTCTCCCGCTAATGAGTCAAACTCTGATGAGGAACCAGACTTCCCTTTAGTGAGTGTTTGCTTTCCCTTCACCACCAGCGGGAATAAGATTGCAGCTACGCTGGCCTCTCTCAAAACACAGGATTACCCTAATTTTGAGGTGATCCTCGTCGAGGGTGGTGGTGGCATTTCGCCCCAAACGAGCTCCTCCGATGACTGGTCCGAGTTGGAAGGCCTCAGGACCAAAAGGATTCGTCAGCGGAGCCGAGAGATTGGCGCAGGGCGAAATAGGGCAGCGCTTGAAGCAAAGGGAACGTACCTGTTTTTCGTCGATGACCACACGCTCCTGCTGCCGTCGAGCGCTCTCTCGGCCTTTGTGCGAGTTGCGCAAAAAGTGGACGTCCCCATTGTCACGTCATCCATCAGCTTTTTCCTCGGATCTTCTGGTGAATCGCCAGAAGACCGGATGGAGGATTCGCGGCGGCCATTTCTCGGATGCGACATCGCCACTGGCGCATATGTCAACTGCTTCGGAAGCACAAATGCTCTCATCAGGCGCGATGCTTTCGATGCCGTCGGTGGATTTAGCGACGAAGCAGCCTCAAGCCTGGACGACTGGGAGTTTTTTTCCAAGGCAGCGCTCTTGAGTTTGCAGATTGAAACGATTCCGGAAGTTTTTATTTGGTACCGCGTAGACCTCGAGCAGGAGAGCTTGGTGCACTCTCTTGAGAACGCCGTTCGAAGCCTGCGACCGTACACCGCACCCGACCGGAAGGTTGAGCCTCAAATTGCGCAGGCAATTTCGAGGGCTTTACTACTCGGTCACGGAATGAAGTTAGAGCACGATGCGCTTGTGGGCACGCCGCTGTCCCGGGGAGAACAGGGTCCTCCGGTAACCGGATAAACTTCCGCTCGGATAGTTGGAGACGATGCACACTCGCGATGCTCGAATCCTTAAGTGTCAAAAGCCGCACGAGAGCAAAGGGCTGACGGTCGAACCTGGCGCGGGCGCATATATTTCCCCGCTCGAACGTCGCACGAGGGGTTGGTAGTAATCTGATATGTCATCACGCATGGTAACGGTCTTGGGCATGCACAGGAGCGGAACGAGTCTCATCACCCGCGGGCTCATGTCCTTAGGCATCTACTTGGGCGACGACTTCGTTGAGGTGCAACCCGATAACCCTACTGGCTATTGGGAGGATCGACACCTCCAAGACTTCAACGAACGCGTGCTCACGGCCCTCGGTCTTAAGTGGGAGAGTGTTGCTTTCCTTAAGGACAGCCGATGGGAGGAGCCTGAGATTGAAGCCATCCGGATGGAGGCGATTGAATACATCCGGGCTAACTTTCTGGCGCATCCACTTTGGGGTTTCAAGGATCCGCGTACACTTCGACTACTTCCATTCTGGTCTCCAGTATTCCAGCGCCTTGGATTGGAAGATGCTTATGTAATGGTTATACGGAATCCCTTGAGTGTCGCCCAGTCATTGATCGCGCGCCAATCGGACGTATTCGACGCTGCGATGGCGCATGGCCTGTGGCTTGTTCACACGGTGACATATTTCAGCCGGATCGCACAAAAGCCCTTTATCGTTATTGATTATGACCTATTTATGGACGATCCGCGTGGACAACTTGAGCGCATCGGACGCGCCCTGGAGATCCCACAGGCTGATGCCAGGTTAGGAGACATCGAAGACTTTGTTGCCAACTTTATCGATCCTGAGTTACGACATAGCCAATTCGGTCGACTCGACCGCGATTTTGTTCCGCATCTTAGCATCTTAGTGCAAAAAGCTTACCTGTGCCTCAGGCGGCTTGCGACGGACCGGATCGGACCTGACCGCTCCCAGTATTGGTCGGAATGGCAGCAGATTGAAGCTGCCACATGGCGGTTCTTTGAAAATGAATAATCCACTCCTGAGCACAGGCGCTCGACAGACTGCCGCCGCCGCACGCCGACTTCAACAGACGGCTAGAAGTTCCACGTCGCCGGCCGCCAATCCACCGAACGTCCTCTTCATTATCGCCGACGATCTGAATTCCTGGATCGGAGCTCTTGGTCGCCACCCAAGTGTCAAGACTCCTAACATCGACGCGCTGGCGGCGCGAGGCACGTTATTCACGCATGCCTATTGCTCGGCACCGTATTGCAACGCCAGTCGCATGGGAATTTTCACTGGCTGTCTGCCGACGACGACTGGTATTTACCAGGACGAATCATTCTGGGACCGGACCCACCGTCCGATCACATTTGTCGAGCGGCTGCGAGAATCCGGCTATCACACGGTGGGCGGGGGCAAGGTGTTTCACGGTGTTTTCGACTATGCCGCCGCCGGACAGACAGGGGCAGATCATGCGGAATGGCGCGAGGTCGAGAATCGTCCAGAGCTTTGGGTCGACTTCCTAACCAATGAGGTCGACCCGCTGCCGGACGGCCGGCCGCTTAATCGCCTATTTGATTTCGGCAATTTCGCGGCTGTGCCGAAGCCCTACCACCACTTCGACTGGGGGCCGCTGCCCGACGATCGAGTGAACCGTATCCCCGACGAAAAAGTGATGCGATACGTCTGTAACTTCCTCTCCGAGACGCCACCTGAGCCCTTCTTCTGTGCAGCAGGTCTTTACAAACCGCATCTGCCCTGGCACGTACCCGCCCGCTTTTTCGACCTGTATGACCCGAACGCGATCGCGCTGCCTTTGGTCCGCGCTGACGACCTCGACGACGTGCCGCCGATTGGCCGCGACTGGGCGCTGTCGCCGCCCGACCACGAGCGGATCACCGGCGCCGGGCAGTGGGGTGCCGCGGTCCACGGGTATCTGGCGGCGATCAGCTACTGCGATCATCTGGTCGGCGAGATCGTTTCCGCACTCGATCGGTCGGGCCTCGCAAACCGCACGATCATCGTGTTGTGTGGCGACAACGGATTTCACCTCGGCGAGAAACTGCACTGGCGCAAGTTTGCGCTGTGGGAAGAGGCGACACGGGTGCCGTTGATCATCTCGGCACCCGCTGTGCAGGACGCCCCGAAAAGGGTGTACCAGCCGGTCAGCCTGATCGATATTTACCCAACCATGCTTCGCCTTTGCGGTCTCGACTGCCCGCCGGTCGATGGTATGGACCTGGTGCCCTTGCTCTTCGACGGTACCGGTAGCGTTACGCGCGCGCCTGTCGTGATGACGTGGGGCCGCGGCAATCATTCGGTCCGGACCGCGGACTGGCGGCTGATCCGATACAACGATGGCTCGGAAGAACTGTATGACCACCGCGCCGATCCGTTCGAGTGGCAAAACCTGGCGGGATCTGTAGAACTCGAGGACGTCCGCGCCGAATTGCGGCGAGCGATCCCTGGGCATAGTCGATCGCCAAGCTCTCCAGGCCGCCGCCCCGGCCCCGATTTCCTCGGCATCGGCGCCCAGAAGGCAGGCACGACTTGGTTGTACGAACACCTAAAGCGCCACCCCGACATTTACGTTCCGCCGGAAAAGGAGCTGCATTTCTGGGATCAGCGCCAAGACCAGCCGCTCAGCGAATGGCTCGATCTCTTTGATGAGGCTACGGAGCAGAAACGCGGGGAGATTACACCTGCCTATGGCATCCTTGAGACCGACACGATCCGGGAAATCTATGAGCTTCGTCCCGATCTCCGGCTGTTCTACAGCATCCGCAATCCGATTGAGCGGGCCTGGTCGTCGGCCTTGATGGCGCTCGAACGAGCGGAGATGACATTCAACGAGGCGTCGGACACGTGGTTCATCGACCACTTTAAATCCTCAGGGTCGCAGCGGCGCGGCGACGCGGAATCATGCCTGTCGCGTTGGCGCAGCGTGTTCCCAACAGAGCAGATACACCTGATCCTTTATGACGATCTTGCACTCAACCCACTCGATACGCTGCTCAAGTTGGCCAGCCATCTCGGAGTCGAAGGCGAATTCTTCCGTTCCATTCCGGAGGAGGAGCTAAAAGAGCACGTTTTCGCCGGTCCGGGACATTCACTGCGTCCCTCGCTCCGCCGTTTCCTCACGATTCTTTACGCCCGCAAGATTGAGCGGCTACAGGGAATCCTCGACCGAGACCTGAGCCATTGGCTGCCTGAGTAGTCGGCTCTGTCCAGCACCGCAGCAGTCTCGGCCCATAACTCTGGCTACTCCGCCCTGATCAAAAGCCCCCGCTCTCGAGCCGACTCGAACATCCTATGGAATAACAGCGCAGCGAGTGCCAGGTAGACGAGGTCGAGCGCGAGGCCCCAGTGAAGGTTCGAGATCGAGAATCCTTGCCCCGCCATCACCTGCCGCATTCCTTCGAAGGAATGGGTTGTGGGTAAAGCCAGGGCGAGTGGATGCAGGAAAACCGGCAGCGTTTTCAACGGGTAGAACACGCAGGAAAACGGCATCAACAGGCCGGCAAAGCTCCATGCCAGGCTCTCGAGCTTCGATGCATAACGGAGGATCAGGCTGGTGATCACGATACCAACTGCAAGGCCGAAGAGCATCAGAACCGCAATGAAGGGCACGAATTCGATCAGCAACGGGAAGATGTTGAAGTGATAGCACAGCAGCGCAATCACGGATTCCAGTGTCAACCCAATCATGGCCTTGATCAGGTTCACGGAGATCAGAGCGGAAACGTATTCCGCGACGTTCAGCGGCGACGTGAATAGGTTGATGTGATTCCGCGTCCATAACTCTTCTAAAAAACCTTGTCCCATGTCACGTTGGAATCCATTGAAAAATCCCCACAAAACGACGCCGCCGAGTAACACGCTGATCAGGCCCGGTTGCAGACCTTGGTGATTTGTGAGGTAGATCGTGAGAAAGCCCCACATCACGATATTCACCACCGGGAAGTACACGGTGTTGATCAGGTGGTTGGTATTATGCCGCAATTCATACAGGTGCCGCAGGATGACGGCCTCGATTCTATGGCGCCGCATCTCTTTGTTCCCTCGCGATTCGGATGAAGACTTCTTCGAGAGCAGGCTCGTCCCGATGCTCCGCCAAAATGCGGCGGGTGACCTCGATTGGAGTCCCGTCTGCAATGATCCGGCCGTGGTCAAGAAACATAATTCGATTGCAAATCCGTTGAACTTCGGCCATGTCGTGTGACGTATAGATGATACTGGTGCCATGGCTCCGTTGAAGATCCAGCAGGACCTCTCTGACTTCGAGTGCGATCAGCGGGTCAAGATAGACTGTGGGCTCATCCAGTAACAATAATTCGGGATCATTGAGGAACGCCTTGCATAGGCCGACACGCGCCGCCTCACCGGAGGAGAGTCGTGCTATCGGCCTGTTTTGGAGTTTCCCCATCCCGAATCGATCGAGCAGCTGGTCAATTTTCTCCGATGGATTACGTATATTATAGATGCGCGCGAAAACCGTCAGATTTTCACGTACCGTCATACGCGCCGGAAATGCCACATATGGCGAGGTAAAGTTTAATCTCTGCAGTATATCCTCGCGATCCGTGTTCAGGCTTTTGCCGAATAATAAGAATGTCCCGGCGGTTGGCGTAATCAATCCGGTCAGCATGTGCACGATGGTCGTCTTGCCCGCCCCATTCGGACCGACAAGGCCGACGATTTCCCCTTCGCAGACGGAGAATGACACATCATCCACCGCGCGAAACGTCCCAAACGTCTTCGTCAGGCGCCTAACGTCGACCCGAGTTGGGTCATGATGCGCGTTCACGACGCCTGGTTTCTCGGAGCTGCTCCGCATGCCACTCGATAGTGCGCCCAATCCCCTCACGTACCGAGACCTGCGGGCGCCATTCAAGGCGATCACGCGCTCTGGTGATATCGGGCCGCCGACGGGTCGGGTCATCTTGCGGCAGCGGATGCAACTCTAGCGGTGAAAGTGAACCCGTTAGCTCGATCACCAATTCAGCGATCTGGAGAACGGTGAGCTCCATCGGATTGCCGAGGTTGATTGGTCCCGGGTCTTCGGTCTCCAGCATCGCCAGGATGCCTTGAACCAAGTCGTCCACATAGCAAAGACTTCTCGTTTGGGTTCCGTCACCGAAAACTGTCAGGGGTTTGCAATTCAGGGCCTGGTCAATAAAAGATGAAACAACACGCCCGTCGTCCGAGTGCATCCGAGGACCGTAGGTGTTGAAGATACGTAGAATTCCTGTGTCTGCTCCACAGGACGTTCGGTAGGCCGTTGTCAAAGCTTCTGCGTAACGCTTAGCCTCGTCATAGACGCTTCGCGGTCCGACGGGGTTGACGTTGCCCCAATATTCTTCGGACTGCGGGTGAAGGTGGGGCTCACCATAGATTTCACTACTCGAAGCCAGGATAAAGCGTGCGGATTTGGCCTTGGCGAAATCGAGTACGTTCCGTGTTCCCTCTGATCCCGTCCGTAGCGTGAAGATGGGTCTATCCAAATACGCGAATGGCGATGCAGGGCTGGCGAGGTGCACCACACCATCGAATCTGCCATCAATATCAACCATTTCAAGAACGCTCGCCTCGATGAAAGAAAATTCAGCAGACGTACCGAGATGCTGGATGTTGGTGCGGGAGCCGGTTGAGAGGTCGTCAAGGCATACAACGGTATAGCCCTTAGCAATCATCAGATCGCACAGATGTGATCCGACAAATCCAGCGCCACCGGTAACGAGTACTCTCACGACTCTTCTCCCTTTGGGTGCGCCTGACTAGTTTGTGGGAACATCATGGACGCCCGAAGCCTCGGTAATTCCAGCCGGCAGCACGCCAGGGCTGCGGGTCGAGGCAATTACGAGCATCAATGATGCGCTTCGACCTGGTTACCGCTTCAAGTTTTTCCGGTTGCAGTTTCTGAAATTCATCCCACTCGGTGAGAATCAGAACCACATCGGCCTCCTTGCATGCTTCGACGGTCGACAACGCATAGTTGAGCGTCGGGAATAGATGTCGGGCATTGTCCATGGCTTTAGGATCGAACACGCTGACAATGGCCCCCTGTAGCTGTAATTGCCCAGCCACATCTAGTGCCGGCGAGTCACGAATATCGTCTGAGTTCGGCTTGAAGGCAACGCCAAGAACCGCCGCTCGCGTCCCGACCAGTGACCCACAAATTTCGCGAGTGGCATCGATTACGCGGCTGCGCTGTCTCATATTGATGTTGTCGACGACCTGCAAAAATGTGACGACATCATCGAGCCCCAGTTCGTCGGCACGCGTCATGAAGGCACGGATGTCTTTCGGCAGGCATCCGCCGCCAAAGCCCAGCCCGGCATCGAGGAATTCGCGCCCAATGCGCTTGTCAGCACCGATTACGTCGGCGAGCATGGTGACATCGGCGG
>NZ_JBAUSA010000052.1:0-3388 GCF_049581465.1 Caballeronia sp.
TACTGTTAGCCCCTATCCGGGGCGGGACTTCATTTCTTTTCAAACGCGAAAAGAAACGAAGCAAAGAAACGCGTTCAAACCGCGAATACCTAAGTGTCGGCGTTGCTCCATTTCAGGTTTTTGGCACGAACGTAGTGTGGCCCCCACCCATCAACCCGCAGTCGAACACCCACCCCAAGCTCAAACGGCACGCACACGCTTCGCCCCCAACGCCGTGAGACAACTGGCTGGTAGACACGACATACGGACGAACCGAAATCCATGCAACGGAATCGAATGAATCAACAATCCACCTAGGTCATCAGTCGCCGAAATTGCAGTACTTTGCTGCTTAGGGATTGGGCGTTGGGCGTTGGGCATTGGGCATTGGGCATTGGGCGTTGGGCACTTGGCTTCTTTGGCGTTGGAGGCGAAGCGTGTGAGAGATGCTGGTGCTTGAGGAGGGTGTTCAATTGCGGGTTGATGGGTGGGGGCGGTACTACGTTCGGGCCAAAGACCTGAAATGTAGCAACGACGACACTTAGGAATTCGCGGTTTGAACGCGTTTCTTTGCTTCGTTTCTTTTCGCGTTTGAAAAGAAATGAAGTCCCGCCCCGGATAGGGGCTAACAGAAATAAGCAAGAAAATACTACTTATGCAGAACGACCACGCTAGAAGAAGGACTCAATCCTAGCCCCACACTCGCCGCGAGCAGCACCCCACACTCACCTCCACCAGCACCGCCCAAAACCTCCCATGCCCAAGCCGCCCCAGGCGCCCCTGGCGCCACTCCTCGAGATGCGAGACATCGACATCACCTTCGGCGGTGTCGCGGCGCTTCGTCACGCCCGGCTATCCGTATCGGCGGGAGAAGTCCATGCGCTTATCGGCCAGAACGGCGCCGGTAAATCGACGCTCATTAAAATCCTCACCGGCGCCTACCGGCGCACGGCCGGAACCATCCGCTTCGATGGCCGCGAAGTCGACTTTCGCACCCCAAAGGAAGCGCGCGAAGCCGGTATCAGCACCATCTATCAGGAAATCAATCTCGTCCCGTTTCGCTCAATCGCCGAGAACATCTTTCTCGGCCGCGAACCGCGCCGATTTGGCCTGATCGACTGGAAGACAATCCATCGGCGCGCCCACGACCTCCTAGAGTCGTTCGGCCTGCAGATCGATGTCAACAAGCCCGTCCGCGAGTTTTCAACGGCGATCCAGCAAATGGTGGCGCTGGCGCGAGCGGTTTCGTCGGATGCGAAGATGGTCATCATGGATGAATCCACTTCCTCACTCGACGAGCGCGAAGTCGAATTGCTGTTCGACGTGGTGCGCCGCCTGCGCAACGACGGTCGCGCGGTAATCTTCGTTTCGCATCGGCTGGACGAGCTATACGCACTCTGCGATCGCGTGACCATCATGCGCGATGGCCAGACCGTGGCAGAAAGTACGATGGCGTCCATGGACAAACTGCAACTCGTCACCACCATGCTCGGACGCACGCTCGCCGCCGCCGTCCACGAAGACAGCGCAATCAAGGAAGCCAATCTGGCTAAACGCGGCGCGACTACGTTGAGCGTGTCAAGCCTCAGCGCAGGCACGAAGGTGACGGACGTGTCGCTCGATGTCCACGCAGGCGAAGCCGTGGGCCTCGCGGGCTTGCTCGGGTCAGGCCGCACCGAAACCATGCGGCTGATGTTCGGCGCGGACGCAACCGAGCGCGGCACGATTTCCATCGACGGCAAGCAGGTCACGCTGAAGTCTCCGCAAGATGCAATCGCGCGCGGCTTCGCGTATCTCACGGAAGACCGCAAGAGCGAAGGCATCGTGCCGGAGCTGTCCGTGCGCGACAACCTCACGCTGGTCTGCCTGCGTACGCTGACAAAAAACGGCATCGTCGATGTCGCCAAGCAGCGGCAAATCGTGGACCGGTTTATCGAGTCGCTTGGGATCAAGCTGCGCTCGCCCGACCAGCCGATTCGCGAGCTCTCCGGCGGCAATCAGCAAAAGGTATTGCTGGCGCGCTGGCTCGCGACCAATCCCAAACTGCTGCTGCTCGATGAACCCACACGCGGCATCGATGTCGGCGCGAAAGCGGATGTCGCCAAGATCATCCGCGATTTGCGCGACTCAGGACTCGCGGTGTTGCTGTCCGCTTCGGAACTCGAAGAACTCACCGCCGTCGCGGACCGGGCGGTCGTGATACGCGATGGCAAAACCGTCGCCGAACTCGATGGCGGCCGCATGAGCGAGGCGTCGATCATGGACGCGATCGCGTACGGATCAGGCGAAGAATCGGCACTGGCGGAAGCCGTCGACGCTGTTGCTTCAGTGGCCAATGTCGATAAGCCACGCACCCAGGATCGCGAATCATGAACCAGAAAACGCAACCGGTGACGGCGCCGATCGCGCAGCCCGCGCAGAAGAAGAAACATCGCATCACGATCCAGCGCGAGATTGCCGTGCTCCTCGCGATGATCCTGTTCAACCTGCTCTTCACGCAGCACTTCTGGTCGCTGCAAACCTTCAACGTCAACCTCACGCAAGTCGTGACGATCGTCATAGTCGGCATCGGCATGACGCTGGTCGTGGCGACAGGCGGTATCGATTTATCGGTGGGCGCTTCAATGTCGCTTGCCGGTGCGCTCGCGCCGATGATCTTCATGAACATCAGCGGACCGTTCGGCATTGCGCTCGCGTTCGTGCTGCCCATCCTGGCCGCCGCCCTGTTCGGCGTATTCAACGGCTTTCTGGTGACGCGGCTAGCGGTCCAGCCGATTGTCGCGACGCTGGTGCTGTTCATCGCCGGGCGCGGCATTGCGCAAGTCGTGACGGACGGCAGTCTGCAGGCCTTCGACAATCCCGCGTTCCAGTGGATTGCGCTAGGCCGCGTGGCCGGCGTGCCGGCTCAAGTGTTCCTGATGCTGGCGCTCGTCGCGCTGTTTGCGTGGATCGTACGCAAGACTTTGTTCGGACAGTACTTGCTGGTGACCGGCGGCAATGAATCCGCTGCGTATTTGAGCGGCATTCCGACTGCACGCGTGAAGATGATCGCGTACACCTTGTGCGCGGCGCTAGCGGGGTTAGCCGGGTTGATATCGATCTCGGTGAATTCATCGTCCGATGCCAACGTGATCGGTCTTGGCTCAGAGCTCGATGCGATTGCCGCGGTCGCGGTCGGCGGCACTGCGTTGACCGGCGGCAAGGCTTACGTTGTCGGCACCCTGATTGGGGCGTTGATCATCCAGCTGCTGCGCTACACCCTCCTCGCGCACGGCATTCCGGATGCGGCTGCGCTCGTGGTGAAGGCCGGGATCATCATCGTCGCCGTGTATGTACAGCGGCGTCAGCGCTAAGGATTTATCGACATGAAAAAGAACCTTCCTATCCTGCTTGCGCTCGCGGGATTGTT
>NZ_JBAUSA010000053.1:0-2677 GCF_049581465.1 Caballeronia sp.
CGGCTTGCCTCGGCGAGCCAGCAGGCGGGCAGCGGCGACGTGAACCTCAACGCGATCGCAGCGGCCGTGATCGGCGGCACCAGCCTCTTCGGCGGCCGTGGCAGCGCGTATTCGGCGGTGCTGGGGATCATCGTGATCCAGTCGATCGCCAGCGGCCTCACGCTGCTGAACCTGTCGTCCTCGCTGCGCTTCATGATCACCGGCGCGGTACTGGCGATTGCGGTGATCGTCGACTCGCTGGCCCGGCAGTCCCGCGTCTCGCATGGTCGTGCTTAATTCCATTGAAAGAGCCCAAGCAAATGAACCAATCAATGAACGGAAAGGTTGCCGCCATCACGGGGGCGGCATCGGGTATCGGCCTGGAGTGCGCGCGCACACTGGTTGCAGAAGGCGCGAAGGTCGTCCTGGTCGACCGTGCAAAGGACCGGCTCGCGCAACTCTGCGCGGAACTGGGACCGAATGCGTTTCCACTGGTCGTGGATCTGTTGCAGCCGCTGGAGGTCTCCGCGATGCTGCCGAAAATCCTCGACCTTGCCGGTGGCCTCGACATCTTTCATGCCAATGCCGGCGCCTATGTCGGCGGCGATGTCATCGACGGGAATCCGGACGAGTGGGATCGCGTGCTGAACCTGAACGTCAACGCCGCGTTCCGGTCGGTTCACGCTGTGCTGCCGCACATGGTCGCGCAGAAATCGGGCGACATCCTCTTTACGAGCTCCGTCGCGGGCGTCGTCCCGGTCGTGTGGGAGCCGATCTACACCGCCTCCAAATTCGCGGTGCAGGCCTTCGTCCACACGACCCGGCGCCAGGTCGCGAAACACGGCGTGCGGGTGGGCGCGGTCCTCCCGGGTCCGGTCGTCACTGCCCTGCTCGATGACTGGCCGAAGGCGAAGATGGACGAAGCGCTCGCCTCGGGCAGCCTGATGCAACCCAAGGAGGTCGCCGATGCAGTGCTCTTCATGCTGACTCGGCCGCGAAATGTGACAATTCGCGATCTCGTGATCCTTCCGAACAACGTCGATCTCTGAAACGCGTGACAGAGGCTAAGCCCCGTGGCGCTCGCGGTCGACTTGAAACACCTCTCATCAGACAATAAGCAGGCAGTGAACTTATGACCTCAGGAAACCCGACCGCAAGCGCGGCAGACAGCACGCGGTATGTCATCGGCGTGGACGTGGGCACGGGCAGCGCCCGGGCCGGAATCTTCGACCTTGCCGGCCGCATGATGGCCTCGGCCAAGCGCGACATCACCCTGTTCCAGGCGAGCGGGTCCATCGTCGAGCAGTCGAGCAGCGAGATCTGGAACGCCGTCTGCGACTCCGTGAAGGACGCGCTGTCGCAGGCCGCGGTGTCGCCCGATCAGGTCGCAGGCATCGGCTTCGATGCCACCTGCTCGCTCCTCGTGCTGGGCGAAGGCGGCCAGCCCTTGCCTGTCGGCCCCTCGGAGCAAGCCGAGCGCGACATTATCGTCTGGATGGACCACCGCGCCGTGGAGCAGGCGGAGCGCATCAACGCTACGGGCCACGAGGTGCTGAAATTTGTCGGCGGAAAAATCTCGCCGGAAATGGAGACGCCGAAGCTGCTGTGGCTCCTCGAAAACAGGCCGAGCGTCTTCTCGGCAGCATGGCAGTTCTTCGACCTGACCGACTTCCTGACCTGGCGCGCGACCGGGGATCTGTCCCGATCCACCTGCACGGTCACCTGCAAATGGACCTACCTCGCGCACGAGCGGCGCTGGGACGAGAGTTACTTCCGCAGCGTCGGCCTCGGCGTGCTCGCGGACGAGGGCTTTGCGCGCATCGGCCAGAGCGTCGTCGACCCGGGAACGCCCCTTGGGCAAGGGCTGATAGCAAGTGCGGCCGCGCAGCTCGGCCTGCGGACCGGAACGCCGGTCGCGACAGGCGTAATCGATGCCCATGCCGGGGGCATCGGCACGGTTGGCGCCGATGGCGAGCCTGAGTCCTGCCTCGCTTACGTCTTCGGCACCTCATCGTGCACGATGACCACGACCCGGAGTCCGGTCTTCGTGCCCGGCGTGTGGGGGCCCTATTTTTCGGCGATGGTGCCCGATGCCTGGCTCAACGAGGGCGGGCAATCGGTGGCGGGCGCGGCGATCGAACAATTGCTTTCGATGCACCCCGCGACTCCCGACGCCCGACGCCGCGCGGAGCATGAGGGCCAGCCCTTGCCGGTGATGCTCGCCGATCTCGCTGCGCAGGCGGCGCAGGCGGATGGCCTGTCGGGGGCGGTGCTGCTGGCGAAGGGCCTGCATGTCGTCCCGGAGTTCCTGGGCAACCGCGCCCCTCTGGCCGACCCCCACGCGAGAGCGGTAATCGCAGGCCTCGGAATGGAAAACGACCTGGACAGTCTCGTCGCCCTGTACATTGCCGGCGTTTGCAGTATCGGTTACGGCCTTCGCCAGATCATCGAAGCGCAGGCCGTGGCCGGTGCGCCGATCGAGCGGGTGATCATCAGTGGCGGCGCCGGGCGACTCGATCTCGTTCGGCAACTGCTCGCGGACGCAACGGGGAAGCCCGTCCTGGCCACGCAGGCTGACGAGCCCGTCCTGCTGGGCGCTGCGATGCTGGGCGGCGTGGCGGGTGGCCTGTTCAACGACGTGCGCTCGGCGATGACCACGATGGCTCAGATCAGCAAGATCTACGAGCCGGCCGCAGGC
>NZ_JBAUSA010000054.1:0-6008 GCF_049581465.1 Caballeronia sp.
GTGCCGGGTAGCGCGTTGTCGCGCTCGTACTCGTTCAGTTCGCCACCGGGGGCGTCGCGTGTTTCGTTCGTTGTCCGCAATGTACCGAAGGGCCGCATGAGCACCTATTTGAGCGAAGAGGCGGCTCCCGGTCATCGCGTGACCTTTACCGGACCCTATGGCGCGTTCTACTTGCGCGAGACGACGCGGCCCGCACTTTTTCTTGCGGGCGGAACCGGCATCGCACCCTTCCTGTCGATGCTCGAAGCGCTCGCTGCGAAAGACCTCAAGCAGCCCGTGCGCATGGTCTATGGCGTGACGAACGATATCGACCTCGTGGCACTTCATCAACTCGACGATATTAAGCGCAGGTTGCCCCCTTTTCATTATCTTGCGTGCGTTGCAGATGCAGCCAGCGCTCATCCGTTCAAGGGCTATGTCACGGCCCACGTTGATCCGTCCTGGCTTAACGGCGGCGACGTCGACATCTACCTGTGCGGTCCCGTCGCGATGGTCGATGCGGTGCGCGGGTGGCTCGATGAAATTGGCGTGACGCCCGCCAGCTTCCACTATGAAAAATTTTCGGCGACCAACGCCGCCTGAAACGCAACGGAAAGAGCCATGCATCCGAACTCTCGCTTCAATGAAAAGGTCGTTGTCGTTACAGGAGCCGCTCAAGGGATAGGACGCGGCGTCGCACTTGCAATGGCCGATGAAGGCGCCGCGGTCGTGCTGTGCGACCGGTCCGAGTTCGTACACGAAATCGCCGGCGAAGTGTCGCGCAAGGGCACGCGCGGCATTGCAGTTATCGCGGATCTGGAAACCTATGACGGAGCGCGCGCGATGATCGCAGCGGCGCTCGACGCCCACGGGCGCGTGGACGTTTTGGTGAACAACGTCGGCGGGACGATCTGGGCCAAACCGTATCAGGAGTATGAAGAGGAACAGATCGAGGCCGAGGTGCGCCGCTCGCTCTTTCCGACGCTCTGGTGCTGCCGGGCCGTGCTGCCAACAATGATTGCGCGGCAGCGGGGCGCTATCGTCAATGTGTCGTCTATCGCGACGCGCAGCATCCACCGTCTCCCCTATGCCGCGTCCAAAGGTGGTGTGAACTCATTAACCGCGAGTCTCGCGTTCGAGCACGCCGGGGACGGCATCCGCGTCAATGCGGTGGCGACCGGGGGAACTGAGGCGCCGCCACGCCGCATTGCGCGCAACACCGCAAAACAGAGCGAACAGGAGGCAATCTGGTATCAGGGAATCGTCGACCAGACAATCGCGTCCAGTCTCATGCATCGTTACGGAACGATTGAGGAGCAGGTGAACGCCATCCTGTTTCTCGCATCCGACGACGCGTCGTACATCACAGGCACCGTGTTGCCGGTTGGCGGGGGCGACCAGGGCTGACCCATGTCTTGGAACAGCCCCGGGGACGTCGTCACATTGGCGCTCGAGATTAGTGCTTCAGGCAAGTATCCGCGTTCTTCCAGGTGCAGGTGTCAAGGCCGGTGTGGATGACCGGTTTCACCTTCTTTCCTTCTGCGAGGTCACGCATGACCATCGCTGCCTGATAGCCCATTTCCTCGGGTCGCTGACCCACCAGCACATTGACCTTGTGATCCTTCAGGGCTTGCAGTTCCGGTCCGAGCGTATCGGCCGAGACGATGACGAACTTGCCGCTCTGGATCTTATCCATGATAGGAGCCACGACCTGCGAATAGGCCTGCGGAGCAAAGAGCGGCCAGCCGCCCTCCAGCACGAAGGCATCGAGACCAGTGGCGTTGGCGGTCAGCGTGTCCTGCATCATCTGGTTCGCCTTGGCGGCATCGTCGTTCACGTACAGCGGGCAGGCGCTGATCTCCGTCCAGCCGTTTTCGCCGGCGAGCTTCGCGATTCCCTTCTTGCCGGAGAGTATGTCGCGTGTGCCCTGGGCGCGCTGGTTGATGTTTTCGGCTGCGGGATTGCCCATGACGAGGCAGATATTGCCGCCCTTGGGCATGAGCGCCTTCAACTGCTCGCCGAGCTTGACGCCCAGTTCGTAGTTGTCGGTGCCGACGTAGGTCTTTCGCAGAGACGCGTCCTTAGGCAACAAATCGGCATCGGCGGTGATGACCGGGATCGTCACATTGCGGCGACGCAACTCTTCGGCCACGGCCGGGGCGTTCGCGGGCGAGATCGCCATTCCCGCCACGCCCTTGGTCAGCAGGTCGTCGATGATCTGCACTTCCGCGCTTTCGTCGGCGGCCGTCGCGGGGCCGGTGTAGTAGCAGGTGTAGCCTTGTTTGCTGAGCTCCTTGTTCGCCCGATCGCATCCCTGATGCATGAGGTCGAAGTAGGGGTTGTCGAGCCCCTTCACCACTAGCGCCAGGGTCTTATCGGCTGCGTCGGCGGAGGGGGGCAGCGTCGCGAGCCCTCCGATCGCAGCAAGACACATCAACATTTTCTTCATTGTTGCCTCCGATCCCATGTCTGCTCGCATGATTTTCGTAATAATCGCGAGGAAAGGCCGTATCCGAGCTTTAACCTTCCCGCGGAACCCCGCATTTCTTATGAACACTTGCGTCCGGAAGTTCCGCGTCTCGTCCGGCCGCTCCCCCAAGACACCGGCCATATTGCGTATTGCGCCCGGTGCATCCGAAGACATTTCAATCTCCTTGCCGCTCGCCGCCGAGCCGGTTAAAGAGCACGGCGACGATGATGAAAGTACCCACCACCGTTCCCTGCCAGAACGAGTCGACGCCGAGCAGGATCAGGCTATTGCGAATGACTTCAATGAGCGCAGCGCCGACGACGGTGCCAAAGGCACTGCCTACGCCGCCCATGAGATTGGTGCCGCCGATCACGGTCGCGGCGATCACCCGCAATTCGTCGCCCGTGCCAAGGCCGGTCGTCACCGCGCCGAGCCAGCCGACTTCGAGGATCGCCGCGACGCCCGCCATGAGGCCGGCGAGCACATACACGGAGCAGATGATGCGACGCACCGGAACGCCGGTGAGTCTCGCCGCATGTCGGTTGCCGCCGACCGCGAAGACGTAGCGCCCCCAGCGCGTGCAGGCAAAGGCGAACCAGAACAGCACGGCGAGGACAATCAGGAACCACACCGGATTGGCGAGGCCGAAGGTCTTGCCGCCGCCGAGCGCGAGGAGTTTGCTGCCGTCGGGACCGAAATCGAAAATTGTCCGACTGCCGGAGAACACCAGCGCGAGGCTACGGCCGACGCTCAGCATGCCGAGCGTCACGACGAAAGGCTGCATGTCGAGATAGGCGATAAGCAGGCCGTTCACGAGCCCGACGAGCGCGGCGCTCAAGAGCCCCATGCCGATGCCGGCCCAGATCGGATAGCCGGCATTCATGACCACCGAGAGGACGATCCCGCTGACGCCGATCGTCGAGCCGACTGAAATATCGATACCGCCCGTGACGATCACGGCCATCATGCCGAGCGCGACGATTGCGACGAAGGCGAAGTTGCGTGTGACGTTGAACAGGTTCTGCTGCGTCGCAAACGTCGAGGTCACGAACGAGAGCAGGACGCAGGCGACGATCGTGGCGAGCACCACCCAGAAGACCTGGCTCGCGAGAAGCCCCGTCCAGCGGGTATGGGTCTTTGCGGATTGCGGATCATCCAGCAAAGTTGGCAATGAGGTGGGCCTTTCCGGCGCATCGTTCAATTTCAGGTCTCCATGTGTCGGTCGCACTTGGCGCTTCAGCGCTTAGTGCGGCCCCATGCCTCGCAAGGCCAAGCCAAATTCAAGCGGCGGCGATGGCTCCGGTGATGAGCCCCGTTACTTCTTCCGCAGAGGACGCTTCGGTCTTCTTGTCCGCGACCTTGCGCCCACGCCGCATGACGACCACGCGGTGGGCGACGTCGAAAACATCAGGCATGCGGTGGCTGATGAGAATGACTGCGATTCCATGTTCGGACAGGCGTCTGATGAGGCCGAGCACCTCCGCCACCTGTCGGACGCTGATCGATGCCGTCGGCTCGTCCATGATGACGAGCCGCGCCTCGGAGAGGCGCGTGCGAGCGATTGCCACAGCCTGTCGCTGACCTCCCGACATTTGCCGGACGAGGTCCCGCGGCCGCGTTTCGGATTTCAGTTCCTTGAAGAGCTCGCCAGCGCGCCGGAACATGGTCGCGTGATCGAGAATGCGGATGGGTCCGAAACCGATTCGTGGCTCACGGCCGAGGAAGACATTTGCGGCCGCAGTGAGGTTGTCGCAGAGCGCGAGGTCCTGATAGACGACTTCGATTCCCTGGGCCCGGGCATCGACCGGCTTGTTGAAATGGACCGGTTTTCCGTCGATGAGGATTTCGCCGTGCGAGGGGGGAAAGTTACCGGCGATGACCTTCACCAGCGTCGATTTTCCGGCCCCGTTGTCTCCCATGAACCCGACCACCTGGCCCGGCTCCAGACTGAACGTCACGTCGGTCAGGGCGTGAATGGCGCCGAAGCGTTTGGAAATGCCTCTGAGCTGTAAAAGACTCATGGACTGTCGGGCCCGCTCCAGTGGAGCCGCCCACTTCTTCGGATGGGCGACCGGTAGATATGCTTACTTATTTCTATAGCACAATAGTGCTTTTAGCAAGGCTCCTTCGGTTGCCTCCAGTACAGTTAGCTTTCAGCGGCGAGTCATCGCGCATGACCTCACTGCTGTTAGTTTGCAGATTGCCTTCAATCCGAACAATGCGCGTGGTTCCCAGCGGATCCGCCGCGCCGGGCACCGCCCTTGCTTCCAGCGAGACACAGGCGCAACCCGCGTCTCGCACTCGAAGCTTCTAACAATGGCTGCCACGACCGACTCAACCGAGCGCCGCACTGACGATATCGCCCAGCAGGCACCGCCGGCCGCGATGCCGCCCGGTCTGCGGCATTCGGACGAAACCCGGCCCGGCTACACGCGCAAGCGTGAAAAAGAGGGCTTCGCCTACTTCGACGTGAGTGGCAAACGCATCGACGATGCAAGCGACATTGCTCGCATTAACGCATTGGTCATTCCACCGGCGTACGAAGACGTGTGGATCTGCCCCGACGCCCGCGGTCATTTACAGGCAACCGGCCGTGACGCGCGCGGCCGCAAGCAATACCGTTATCACCCGCGCTGGCGTGAGTCCCGCGACGCCAACAAATACGAGCGCATGGCCGCGTTCGGCCGCGCGTTGCCGAAGATCCGCAGACGCGTCGCGCGCGACCTGAAGTTACCGGGCATGCCATGCGACAAGGTCGTCGCCGCCATCGTGCAGTTGCTCGACACCACGCTCATCCGCGTTGGCAGTGTCGAATACGCACGCGACAACCAGTCGTACGGACTCACGACGTTGCGCAAGAAACATCTGACGATCGAAGCGGGCCAATTGCGCTTCAGGTTCCGCGGCAAGAGCGGCATCGAGCATGACGTCACGGTGGACAATGCGCGCGTCAAGCGTATCGTGCGGCGCTGTGCCGAATTGCCCGGCCACGACCTGTTCCAGTATCTCGACGAAGACGGCACACGTCGCACCGTCGGCTCAGCGGATATCAACGACTACCTGCGCCGCGCGAGCGATGCGGATTTCACCGCGAAGGACTACCGGACCTGGGCGGGCAGCGTCTATGCACTCGCCGCGCTGCGGCGGTTGATCTGCGGCAATGGGGCGGACGCGCGCCGGCACATCGTCGCGACCGTCAAGGCCGTGGCGACACTATTGCGCAATACGCCCGCGGTATGCCGCCGTTGCTACATTCATCCGGCCGTGATTAGCGCGTTCGAAGGCGATGCATTGCAAGGCCTCCTGACCGACTCGCCACGCCGGGGCTTGAAAGCCGATGAAGCGGCATTCGCCGCATTGCTGGCGCAAGCGGACAAGCATGCCGCGAAGCTCGCGCATCGAGCGGGCGCGAAGGACCGCAAGGGCGCGAAGCCGGCGCAAAGCGCCAGCATCGACGGCTCCCTGACGTCGTTGCTGAAGAAGTCGCGGGCGGTGCGCAAGAAAACCGGAGCTACTGCGATCTCTGCTGGAACACGACGCTAGCGGTGACGCCCATGAC
>NZ_JBAUSA010000055.1:0-12492 GCF_049581465.1 Caballeronia sp.
AGCGAAGCCGCAAGTCCGTCTGCTCGAATTCCGCCTGCCCGGCGGCGCCGTGCGCGGCGGCCGCGAACCGCTCGGCCTCCTGTGGGAACAGCACGCCACGCCCTCCACCTATCCGATGAACGCCGACGGTTCCGTGCGCGTGCAATACGATCGGGCCTCGCTGTCGGCCACGCTGAAGGTGATCCTCGCCGAGGCGTCGCAGATCTACACGCTCAATCCGGACACCGTACCGTTTCTCGAGCATCCCGATCACATCTACGCCGCGCGCATCACGCGGGTGGCCGCTCAGCAACTCGGGCGTGATATCCCGATCGGCTATCACGTTACCTATCCGACCGGCGGTCTGCCGAAGAACCTGGACGCCGCCGACACCCAAAAGAAACGCGACGACGTGGCGTCGTACTTCGCGATCGACGGCGATGATAACGGCGGCCACGTCTTCGGTGAATATCAGTGGGATGGCAATTGGGTCGCGCGTCGATACTGGACGCGTGCGCACGCGAGCGATCCGGGTCCGGACTTCCAGCCGCATCCAATGCAACTGGTCAACGAATATTCGAGTCAATGCCTGACATCGGCGGGACCGGGTGTCGCGCCCCGGCTCACCGCCTGCGATCAGACACGACCCAACGGCCAAGCCTGGCAATGGCATCAGGTGGCCGGAACGCCGGGCACGAACCATACGGCGCAACTCGTCGACGGCGCCACGCGGCAATGCGTCGCGGAGCGCAGCGGCGGCTTGATCGAAGAACCGTGCAATCCCGCCGATGCCGCGCAGAAATGGACGCCTTGGGATTTCGGCATCGTGTATACGCCGCTCGGACATTGTCTGGCCGGCCACAATGGCGCGTTGCTGGAGGGAAGTTGTTCGTCGCCGACTGCGGAATCCCGCTGGGCGCCTTCATCGAAATCGCAATGGACCGACGTGCGCGAGGAAGGCGCAATGTTCGGAAACGTTCGAGGCGCAACGGGCGATGGGCGCCCAAGCGCTGTCTATGTGCAACGTCGCAAGGACGGACCGGGTTTCAACGTATGGGTTGCGGACATGTCGCGACTCGATACGGCGCAGTCGTGGTACCTGAACGCGGTACCGTTCAACCCCAAAGCGACCGCGCCAACCTGCTCCGGCGACACGCTGTGCTTCGACAGCGTGCGTTTCCTGCTCGGCGACTTCGAGGGCAATGGCCGCGACGACCTGATGGTGATTTCACCCCTAGCTGGTAAAGGCGGCACGGCCTTCTGGCTCATGCGCAGCAATGGCGTGCGCTTCGAAGCGCCGCGCTTGTGGGCTCAAACCAGCGTGGCGTTAACGCCCGCAAACGCCCAGCAATACGTGGCGGGCGATTTCACCGGCGAGGGCCACGCGGACGTGATGATCGCGAACAAACGCACCGATACCGGCCTCGACTTGTGGGTGGTGACGCATGGCCACGCGCCCGCTTTGTGGATGAAGGCCGACGGCATTGGCTCGGGCGCGCGGTTCCTGCCGATGCGCACAGCCGGCTCGCGGCGCGCGGGGCTGGTCGCGATGGAAAACGTCGGCGATTCGATGGCCGTCACTCAGCTCAGCAGCTCGGGCAGCGCGTTTTCCGGCACGCTCCACGGCAACGTGTACAAGCAATTTTCCGCCACGATGACCAAGGTCGCCGCGGGTGACATCGAAGGAAACGGCGCCGACGATCTCGTCCTGCTTCAGCCGCACGGCGACGGTCCCGACGTTGACGTCTGGACCATCAAGGGCGGCACGACCGGCGCTCAGCCGATGCACGCGGGAACGCTGAGTGAATCGTCTTTCGCCGATGCCATGCCGGCCATAGTGAGTCACGAACATCAGCACACGCTCGTGCTTTTCAAGCGCGCGAACGCGAAGCTCGACGGTTTCTATTTCACTGCGGGTGCGCCGATGCTGATCGGCTTTGATTTCGATTCGGCGCTGAAACTCGGCCCGGCGCGAATCTGGAGCGAATTGCCAGGGCAGTTCTCGGAAACGCTTTGGCTAAGAAATTTGTCGCAGTAGGTATCGATGCGACAACGCGGCCACGCAGCTCGTCGCTCAACCCAGCCGCACCCTCGTCGGGTTGAGGACGTCGCGGGCGATTGCCAGATAGCGGTCAGCGGTACTTTGCAAGGTCAATCCAGCCAGCGGCCGCGTGGCGCGCGGTTGCGAGAGCGACGCACGGAGCGCGGAACTGTAAGCGTCGGTATCGCTGGTGTCGAGCAGATCCACGCCCGGGAAATCGGCGGCGAACGCGAACGAAGGAATGGCATTACCCACGACGGGAATGCCCGAGGCAAGCGCCTCCAGGAAGCCGATGCTGTGCGCCTCAAAGCTGGACGGCATGGCGAATGCATGCGAGTTGCGCAAGATTTCCGCGACGTTCGACTGCGGCCCGACGATCACCACGCGATCCTTGAGTCCCAGATCCTCGACGTGCTTCACGATCGTCGCGTGATAGTCCAGGTTTTCAATGACGCCGCATAGCAGCAATCGGACATCGGGTTCGACTGCCGCCACTTGGGCGAAAGCGTGGACCGTTTGCAACTGGTTTTTCTCGGGGATATAGCGCCCGATCTGCACGATCTGCCGGAATCCCGTCGACGGCGAAGCTTCCCCTACCTGCGCAAAACGCGACAGATCGACGCCGTTCGGCACGACGATCATCGACGGATGCGAACCGACTTCCTTCACGTATTCATCGATATTCTTCTGCGATACGCCGATCACCGCTTTCGCTCGCCCTGAAAGCAGGCGCTCCGCGTAGAGCAGCGCGTTATTGGCGAAGTCGTTCGCGCCCGAATGCATGACCCAGACGATCGGTACGCGGGTGGGCAACGCGCGAACATACAGCGCCGGAATTGTGGCGTGCGCAAAAATGATGTCGGGCTTGAACTGGCGAATCGCGCGATGAAGGAACAGCAACCGACCAAGTTTGCCAAGGATACGGCGCGGGAAGAGGCACAAGACACCGTGCGTGCGCAATTCGGCGCTGATGTGCTCGAAGTCTTCCTGTTCCGGCATCAGCGAGGTAATGCAGACATTGTGGCCGCCTTGCTGATGCCCGATCGCCACGCCCTTCGCCAATACTTCGGCGCCCGACAGACGTGGGGCAAGAATGACCTGAAGAATTCGCATGTGCTCGTCGTCCCTTGCGCGTTCCAGAGCGTGTCTCTCGGCCATATCTCTCGGCCATGTGTTCTCGCCCAGGTCTCGCGGCCGTGTCTCGCGGTCGCGTCGCTCGCCGGACGCTATCTATGTCCTGCTTGGTCTGTGCGCTCTAGTCTCTTATTAGTTCGGCCTGGCCAGCGTCCCGGGTGCTTGCCTGTGCCGCGCTTTCATCCGGATGCTCGCCATCGTCCCTTCCTTTGCCTCAACTTCCGTACGAATCCCGTCCCTACGTATGACGCATTCGTACACGCAACGCTAAGATACCCGACCAAGTCCCTCGAACACCGCCATCAAGTAGTATTTTTCGGTCGCTAGTGAGAGGTAACAAACGTATGCGCGACAAAGCACTCCGTCGCGTGCGAATACGGATCCCAAATGCGGTAAGAAGGAAGATCGCGACGCGCGGAATGCGTCGAAATTACTGAATATATGGAAGGTACGACTTCCGTTGCCAGACGGCTTCGTTGCGAAGCCGCTGGCCCCAAAAGGTCACAGACGCTTAGTCCCCGTCCTTCGGGCACTGCAAATTGCAGCCGTCCGGATCGCCCATGTCGCCGCGTTTACGCTTCGCCGACACACTGTTCTGGTACTTGTCCGAGGGCGCCGACGCCGCGTATGGCAGTTGCGGATGCTCTTGCAGCCTGAACTGGTCCTGCAGGATGCCGCCTGGGATCCCCGGCGTATTCTGGGCGAAAGCGACCGGCACGAACGCAACGGCGCTGGCGACAAACGCGATCATGGCGGAAATAATCAGTAGCAATTTCATGGCAGCACTCTAAATAAACGCACTTCAGTTTAAACGTTTGGCTGCAGGCCACGCACAGGGGCGGGACGGCGTCCAAGCGGGCCGCCGATAACACCGGCAGACCCATAAGGTTAACGTACTTCGAGGCGCGCGGCATTTCGTGGCCCGCTCGATCGGCGGCGCATATTACCGTTCGTTGCCCGCGGACCCGTCGAGCGCCGCGTCGAGTTCCAGCAATTCGCCGCACTGCGCCGGATCGTAGCCTGCCAGATGCGCTACGCGATCCCTGAACGCGACGCTGCGAAGTGTCTCCAGCACGCAACTCAAACCCGTGCCTGCGAGCTTGTCGCGCTCGCACGCGAACAGGTAGTCCTCCTCGATGACCGGGATAAAGTCGAGGCCAAACTGTTGCGCCGCCGGCTGGACACCAAACCCGAGATCGGCCATGCCACTTGCGACGAACGCGGCAATCGCCGAGTGGGTGAGTTCGGTGGTGGCATAGCCGTTGATCGTCGCGGGATTGACGCCCAGTTCGGTCAGCGCAAGATCAAGCAGCAGTCGCGTCCCGGACCCGGACTGCCGATTGACGAATCGCACATCGGCACGGGCAAGATCCAGCAAACCGCGGATGCCTTTGGGGTTCCCCTTTGGCAAGAAAAGACCTTGCGTGCGTCGCGTCAGGTGGATCAACCGATGACGCCCCGCGTCAAGCCACGGCCGATAAATCTCCGCGCAGCTCGCACGAAACTTGACGATGGGCAGGTGAAAGCCCGCCAGTTCGCACTCCCCGCGTGCCAGCGCCCTCACCGCCTCGGCGCTTTCACGATATTTCAAATCGACGGGAACCTCCATATCGGTCAGCGCGTGCGCCAGCGCCGCCACTGCGTACCCGTGTGACGCGTGAATCCGCATGGGGGCCGGCGAGTGCGGCAGATACCGGCCCAGTTCCGCCATCACCTCACTTGCCACGGCTTTTAAGGGACCGTCAAGCCGCTCGCTCGATACGCGTTGCGCGCGTAATACCGCCTCGCCCAACTCCGACAGCACGGAACCCCGGCCGCGAGATTTCCTGATCAGCGCACCGCCGAGATGCGTCTCGATGTCGCGCAACAAACCCCATGCGTGCCGATAGGACAAACCCTTAGCGGCGGCGGCCTGCGCGATGCTACCGGTCTGCGAAACGAGCAGCAGCAATGGCACGGCCGCGCTGAGACTGGCCTCGCGGCCGTTTTTGTCGGTCAGGACCAGATCCGTCCGGCATGCCACCTCGATCATATGTACTCCTGCTGCATATTGCTATCGTCGGGCGAGCCGACTATTGTCCAAACTAAAGGCTCGGTGCATTGATTGTTGGGTACATTATAAAACCCGAATATGCGCAGATAAAACATATTCCGAGCTATGGAGACCCCACATGTCCCTCAAGCCTCAAGCAGATTTCTGTCAGGACGGCGTAACCGCGGATGAACGCGTGCGCCGCCACGCCAATCCTGGCGCGTCGCTGCTCGCCGTGCTGCATGCAATCCAGGATGAAGCCGGCTACATTCCCGCCGATGTCATCGCCCCGCTCGCCCAGGCGATGTCGCTGTCGCGCGCGGAAGTACACGGCGTGATCACGTATTACCACCATTTCCGCAGCGAACCTCCTGCCCGCGTGACCATCCAGCTTTGCCGCGCTGAAGCGTGCCGCAGCATGGGAACGGAAACGCTGGCGGCGCATATCGAAGGGCAGACGGGGTGCCGGTTTGATGTGGGTCACGCGGGTCACTCGGGTCGGGCAGCGAGCGTCGAACTCGAGAGCGTGTATTGCCTCGGCCAGTGCGCGCTGTCGCCGGCCATGACGATCAACGGCGAGTTGCACGCACGCGTCACGCCGCAAAAGTTCGAGCGGCTTTACGAAGCGGCGCGGGCCAACGCGGAGGATCTGGCATGACACGGATTTATGTTCCTCGCGACTCGTCGGCGCTGGCGCTCGGCGCCGATCGCGTCGCGCGTGCGATTGCGGCTGAAGCACAAAAACGCGGAGTCGATATCGAGATCGTCCGCAACGGCTCTCGCGGAATGTTGTGGCTCGAACCGTTGGTGGAAGTGGCGACTGCGGAGGGGCGAATCGGCTATTCGAATGTGGACGAAGAGGATGTCCACGCGCTTTTCGAAGCGGGCTTTCTGCAAGGCGCAGCGCAGGAAAAGCGCATCGGCGTGGTCGATGAATTGCCCTGGCTCGCCAGGCAGCAACGGCTGACGTTCGCGCGCATCGGCGTGACCGATCCCTTGTCGATTGACGATTACTTGAAACACGGCGGTCTCGAAGGTCTGCGTAACGCGCTGGAAACTGAGGGCGGAGCCGCCTGCGAAGCGTTGCTCGAATCGGGCTTGCGTGGACGCGGCGGCGCTGCCTTCCCGGCGGGGATCAAATGGCGTACGGTGCGCGCCGCATTGGCGGACCAGAAATACATCGTCTGCAACGCGGACGAAGGCGATTCCGGCACGTTTTCCGATCGACTGGTCATGGAAAGCGATCCGTACATGTTGATTGAAGGGATGATCATCGCGGGGATCGTGACGGGTGCGACAAAGGGATATATCTATGTGCGCAGCGAATATCCGCACGCGATAACGACGCTCAACGAAGCGCTTGCAAAAGCGCGTGACGCCGGTTGGCTAGGCAAAAGCGTCCTCGGCACCGATAAAGCGTTCGAGCTCGATGTAGCAAAAGGCGCCGGCTCGTACGTTTGCGGCGAGGAGACGGCGCTTCTGGAGTCTCTGGAGGGCAAGCGCGGCATAGTGCGCGCGAAGCCGCCGGTGCCGGCTTTAGTGGGCCTGTTCGGGAAGCCGACGGTCATCAACAACGTGATCACGCTGGCGACCGTGCCGTTGATTTTCGCGCGCGGCGCAGCGTTTTACCGCGACTTCGGCATGGGCCGTTCGCGTGGAACCTTGCCGTTCCAGCTCGCGGGCAACATAAAGCAAGGCGGCCTGGTGGAACTGGCGTTCGGCGTGACGCTGCGCGAACTCGTCTATGAGTACGGCGGCGGCACGGCAACGGGCCGCGCGGCGCGCGCCGTGCAGGTCGGCGGTCCGCTGGGGACATATTTGCCGGAAAGCCAGTGGGACCTGCCGATCGATTACGAAGCGTACGCGGCGGTGGGTGCCGTGGTCGGGCACGGCGGCATTGTGGTTCACGACGACACAGCGAATCTCGCCGATCTCGCGCAGTATGCAATGCACTTCTGCGCCGTCGAAAGCTGTGGCAAGTGCACGCCATGCCGCATTGGTTCGACGCGTGGCGTGGAAGTCATCGCGAAGATCCGCGCCGGCGATACCTCGCCCAAACAGATCACCTTGCTCCGCGATCTCTGCGACACGATGGTTTCCGGCTCGCTCTGCGCGATGGGCGGCATGACGCCGTACCCGGTGCTATCCGCGCTGGATCATTTTCCCGAAGACTTCGGTCTGTCGAAAGAGTCGCCGCAGAAAGCGGCTTAAGAAGGAGTCAAAGAACATGTCAAATACTGACTGTGGTTCCGGCAATTGCGCCTGCAAGACGAAACTGCGCGATCCCTTCGACGACACCGATTACGGCACGCCTCTGCGTCACGCGGATATCGACGTGACGCTCGATATCGACGGCCAATTAGTGACGGTTCCCGCGGGAACGTCGGTGATGCGCGCGGCGATCGAAGCGGGCGTGAACGTGCCGAAGCTCTGCGCGACGGACTCGCTGGAACCGTTCGGTTCGTGTCGTCTGTGCCTGGTCGAAATTGAAGGCAAGAAAGGTTATCCGGCGTCCTGCACGACGCCCGTGGAAGCCGGTATGAAAGTGCGCACGCAGACGAACAAGCTGCAATCGCTGCGCAAGAACGTGATGGAGTTGTACATCTCCGATCACCCGCTCGATTGCCTCACCTGCCCTGCCAACGGCGATTGCGAGTTGCAGGACATGGCGGGCGTCGTGGGCTTGCGCGAGGTCCGATACGGCTATGAAGGCGCGAATCACCTGAAGGACAAGAAGGACGAATCGAATCCGTATTTCACGTATGACGCGTCGAAGTGCATCGTGTGTAATCGCTGCGTGCGCGCGTGCGAGGAAACGCAAGGAACGTTCGCGCTGACGATCGCCGGGCGCGGCTTTGAATCGCGCGTGGCGGCGAGTGAAAACCAACCGTTCATGGAATCGGAATGCGTTTCGTGCGGCGCGTGCGTGGCGGCCTGCCCGACGGCGACGTTGCAGGAAAAGACCGTGATCATGCTCGGCCAGCCCGAGCATTCGATCGTGACGACGTGCGCGTATTGCGGCGTTGGCTGCTCGTTGAAAGCGGAGATGAAAGGCAGCGAAGTCGTGCGCATGGTGCCGAACAAGAACGGCCAGGCCAACGAGGGTCATGCGTGCGTGAAAGGCCGCTTTGCATGGGGTTACGCCACGCACCACGACCGCATCACCAAGCCGATGATCCGCGCGAAGATCACCGATCCGTGGCGTGAAGTGAGCTGGGACGAAGCGCTCACCTACGCAGCAAGCGAATTCCGCCGGATCCAGGCGAAACATGGCGTCGATTCGATCGGCGGGATTACGTCGTCGAGATGTACCAACGAGGAAACCTACCTCGTCCAGAAACTCGTGCGCGCGGCCTTCGGCAACAACAATGTGGATACCTGTGCGCGGGTTTGCCACTCGCCGACTGGTTATGGCTTGAAAGCGACGCTCGGCGAATCGGCGGGAACGCAGACGTTTGCATCGGTGGACAAAGCTGACGTGATCATCGTGATCGGCGCAAATCCAACCGATGGTCATCCCGTTTTCGCCTCCCGGTTGAAGCGCCGTGTACGTGAAGGCGCACAGTTGGTCGTGGTCGATCCGCGCCGCATCGACCTGGTGAACACGCCGCACGTCAGGGCGTCGCATCATTTGCAGTTGAAGCCGGGGACGAACGTCGCGGTGGTGAACGCGCTCGCGCACGTGATCGTGACCGAAGGGCTGGTGAAGGAAGACTTCGTGGCCGAGCGCTGCGAGCCGCGCGCGTTCCAGCAATGGCGGGACTTTGTATCGATGGAAGAAAACTCGCCCGAAGCAATGGAGGAGATCACCGGCGTGCCCGCGCACGCCATCCGGGAAGCCGCGCGCATCTACGCGAACGCCGGCAACGGCGCGATCTACTACGGCTTGGGTGTAACGGAGCACGCGCAAGGTTCGACCATGGTCATGGGCATAGCGAACCTCGCGATGGCAACCGGCAACGTCGGCCGCGAAGGGGTTGGCGTGAATCCGTTGCGCGGACAAAACAATGTTCAGGGTTCGTGCGACATGGGTTCGTTTCCGCACGAATTGCCGGGTTACCGGCACATCGGCGACGCGGCCGTGCGTTCGTTGTTCGAAGACGCGTGGCACGTGAAACTGCAATCGGAACCGGGCCTGCGCATCCCCAATATGTTCGATGCCGCCGTTCACGGCAGCTTCCTCGGGCTGTATTGCCAGGGTGAGGATATCGTCCAGTCCGATCCGAATACGCAGCACGTGGCGGCGGCGTTGTCGGCAATGGAATGCATCGTCGTGCAGGATATCTTTCTCAACGAGACGGCCAAGTACGCGCACGTCTTCTTGCCGGGTTCGTCGTTCCTGGAGAAGGACGGCACGTTCACCAATGCCGAACGCCGTATCTCGCGGGTACGCAAGGTCATGCCGCCGCTGCCCGGGCTCGCCGATTGGGAAGTGACGATCAAGCTTGCCCGCGCGCTTGGTTATGAAATGAGCTACACGCATCCGTCGCAGATCATGGACGAGATCGCGAGCCTCACGCCGACATTTGCCGGCGTGTCGTACCAGCGTCTCGATGAACTCGGCAGCATCCAGTGGCCTTGCAACGCGCAAGCGCCGGACGGCACGCCGACCATGCATATCGATGAATTCGTGCGCGGCAAAGGTCGATTCGTCATCACGAAGTTCATCGCGACGCCGGAAAAGGTCACGCGGAAATTTCCGTTGCTGCTTACCACGGGCCGGATCCTGTCGCAGTACAACGTGGGCGCGCAGACACGGCGCACCGAGAATTCGCGCTGGCACGATGAAGACCGGCTGGAGATTCATCCTCACGATGCCGAAGATCGCGGGATCAAGGAGGACGATTGGGTGGGCATCGAATCGCGCGCCGGGCAGACGGTGTTGCGCGCGAAAGTGACTGAGCGCATGCAGCCGGGCGTGGTGTATACGACCTTCCACTTTCCCGAATCCGGCGCGAATGTGATCACGACAGATTCTTCGGACTGGGCGACGAATTGTCCCGAGTACAAGGTGACGGCGGTTCAGGTGATGCCGGTCGAACAGCCGTCGCAATGGCAGAAGGACTATTCACGCTTCAACACGCAGCAGTTGGGCTTGCTCGAATTGCGCGATCTGGACGTTGCCGCCAGTACGTCGGGGAAATGAGATGGATGTGAACAACCTGATCGAGATGGCGAATCAGATCGGCGAATTTTTCGATTCGATGCCCGATCGCGAGGAAGCACTGGCGGGTATCGCGGATCATATCCGGAAGTTTTGGGCGCCGAGGATGCGGGTGCCGCTTCTGGAAGCACTGGAAGACCCGGCGCTCACGGCGACGATCAAGCCGATCGTGGTCGAGGCGTTGGAGAAGCATCGGATGGCGTTGATGCCGGTGGGCGTGGGGTAAGGCTTTCAGACTCATTCCCCGCGCGGCTGCACCGACCCAAACCACATCTCGCAATGCCTTAACAAAGCGTGCGAATCCGACGGCGCACGCCCTCTCGCCGCAATATATCCATCCGGGCGCACCAGATAGAAACACGGCCGCGTGCGCCCGTACGCATCGGTCAGCGAGCGAGCGCCGTCGCTATCCTTATCGGTGATGCGCCACACGCGCACGGCATTCGGCAACACGCCTTCAATCGATAACACCAGCTCATCCAGATCCTTATCGCGGGTTGCATCTGCAACGCTCAGCGTCGCCGGTGCCAAAGCGACATCGTCGTCCAACGGCTTCATCAGCAAGAACAGCGAGAAACACGCGGGATCGTGGAGATCGAAGAGACAACCCACACCCGGCGCGAGGCCAAGCGGCCCGTCCAGAACATGCACCCACGCGTCCGGCGCACGCTCGCCCGCGCGCGGACCGCCATCCAGCACGCGCTCAAGCGTAAGCGGACTCCGCCGATACTGAATCGACAACTCGCTGACCGTGCGTGTGGCGGCATCGCGCAACGGACCGATCGCCGATAAGGCAGGCATCACGTGCTCGCGAATAAGCTTCATCGGCCCATGTTCCGCGCTCACCATCTGCGTCACGAAACTGGATTGGCGCAACACGTCGCGCTCAATGGGATGGCGCTCGGCGTGATACGTGTCGAGCAGGCGATCAGGCGCGAATCCGACCAGCGTCCGCGCGATTTTCCAGCCGAGGTTGAACGCTTCCTGAATGCCCGTGTTCATGCCCTGGGCGCCAGCGGGGCTGTGGACGTGAGCGGCATCGCCCGCGAGAAAGACTCGCCCCGAACGCAGGCGGTCAGCCATGCGATTATTCAAGTGAAAGTAAGACGACCATACGAGATCACCCACCGTCACGCGATGATGTATGCGCCGCTCGATGATCGCGCGACATTCATCGAGTGTCGGGGCTTCGGTTTCCTTGAGATCGGCAGACGCGCGCCGATCTGCGATGAGGCGCGCCCGACCGTCGTTCATCGGAAACAGCGTGGCAATACCATCGCCGGACGCAAAAATATGGAACTCGTCGTCGGGCCATTCGGTGTCGACCTGGAGATCGGCAAGCACGAACGTCTGCTCGAACGTCTTGCCCGCGAAGCCGATGTCGAGTCCGTGCCGCACCGTGCTATGCGCGCCATCCGCACCGATGATGTACGACGGCCGCACGGATTCCTCGCGCCCGTTCGGATGCCGCACCATGGCCTGCAAGCCGGCTGAGCCTTGCCTGAAAGTCAGCAACTCGACGCCACGCTCGACGTTCACGCCAAACGTGGAAAGGTGCTCCGTCATCAGGCGTTCGGTGATGGATTGATCGAGGAAAAGCAGATAGGGATAACTCGTTTGCAGAGGATCGAAGTCCAGGCGAAGGAGACGTTGGCCGTTCGAATAGAGATTGGCGATGCGTCCCCGGTGGCCGAGCGCCAAAAACGGCTCAACCAGCCGATGCTGCTCAAACAGTTCAAGCGTGCGCGCCTGGATGCCGATGGCGCGCGACCAGGGCGAGGGCTTGGCAGCTTTATCGACGAGACGCACGGGAACCCCGGCCCGCGACAAGCTCATGGCAGCGGCGAGTCCCGTGGGACCCGCACCGACAATCAGGACCGGCGGTACATCGACGGTTTTGTGTTGATTCGGCTTCTGCGCGACCATGCGCTTCTCCCTGAAACTTCACTTTCCACAGTGGATCAGTGTACGCCGGTCGCCTTTCTGCGATTACTTCAGTGCGCGTGTCCGTGCGCCGCGGCGGGCGTGCGCTCATAGAGCGCACAGCGACAGTCCGTCGTGCCCAATTCGACCTGCAATGTGGCGTGGTTCATCGCGTGATTGTTGCGCAAGGCGGCCACGACGCCGTCGACGAACACATCG
>NZ_JBAUSA010000056.1:0-8663 GCF_049581465.1 Caballeronia sp.
ACCACACGCGCAAGGCCTCTATTTCTTCGGCGCAGACCGAATGCGCCATGGGGTAGGTATGCCACTCCAGGTTGCACCCGTGCCCCCGTGCGAAATCACGGCCTTGAGTGGCCAACTGGATTGGCAACACGTCGTCTGCGGTGCCGTGCGCCGCGAAAATCGGCGTGTCGAGATTGGCCTCGCTAAAGGACACATCGATGAGGCTTGTCGACGGCACATAACCCGACAATACGATCAACCCTGCCAGCTTCCCGGGATGCGTCAACCCAGCCGTATAGGTCATCGCGCCGCCTTGTGAAAAGCCAGCGAGGAATATCTTCGATGTCGGAATGCCGCGATCGTTCTCGCGCACGATCAATGCGCGAATCCGGTCGCACGATGCCTTGAGACCCGCCTCATCCACGCGACGATTGATGCCTTCGAACGACAAAATGTCGTACCACGCACGCATCCGGTAGCCGTTGTTGGCCGTGATCGGCATTTCCGGGGCGTTGGGGAAAACGAAGCGCACGGCGGGCAGATCGCCGAGGCGCAGTTCCGGGACAAGCGACACGAAGTCATTGGCATCGGCGCCCAGGCCGTGCATCAGGATGACGGCAAATTCGGGGTTCGGTGCGGTTTCCACGTCGATCGTGGTCAGCAAGGCGGTCATGTAGTCTGGCTCCGGTTTTCAGATGATGGGGACGAATATGAGAATGATACCGAGGCGGGATGCCCGCCAAGCTCAAGCTCCTCCTGCTTGACGAGTTCAAACCCTTTTTGCTCGTCCAGATAATCCCACCTTCCGACATTCACTCGACGCGCTCGCGCATCCATTTCGTTGCTACAGCGACTGCGAATCACGTTCACAGAGTTCGCCACGCCATGCCGTACGCGCGTGGATAGCGCCGTGCCCGCCTGCACCGCCCACGCACGCGCGGTTAATCCCGCCGACTCTGCATGCAAGGGCACCACATAAGGCCTATGCAAATGGCCACCCAATACCAAGTCCACTCCGGCCGGCAACCATCGCGACACAGCACGCTCGCGCCCATGCAACAAATCCCTGAGTTCGCCCGCATGCCATGGGGCAATCGGCTGGTGCGTGACGACCACACGTAGCTGTTGCGCTGTCGCACGCTCGAGTCGCCGCGCCACACGCTCGATCTGCTGCGGCGATACCTCGCCGTCCTTGTGCCGATACGCACGCGTCGTGTTGAGCCCGATCGCGAGCAGCCCGGCCGATTCGAACACCGGTTCGAGATCATCGCCGAATACCCGGCGAAAGCCCGCATAAGGCCGAGTCGCACGGCCGAATACGTTGAACAGCGGGATATCGTGGTTGCCCGGGATCGTCAAGAACGGCGTTGCGCCAAACTGGGCAGAGAAGGCGCGCGCCGCGTCGAACTGATGACGACGCGCCCGCTGCGTGAGATCGCCCGACATGACAACAAGGTCGGGGCGAACACGATCGACAAGACGCAATAACGCGTCCACGACAGATTGTCGTTCGGTGCCGAAATGGAGGTCGGAAAGGTGTAGCAGAACTGTCATGAGCAATGCGCGATGGGCGGCTTCGCACTGTAGCAGCATTGACCCGCTACGACCTCTCGCGCTGCCCACGCGTCGCACCCGCCGAGGCCGTTGAGCAACACGCGCTGGCGTGTTGCTTCGGCCGTCGGTACTTACATGGTCTCGCCCCGTATGTACCCTTCGAGGTGTTGAATCGTCAGCTTCTGCTCGGAAATAATGTTTGCAACCAGATCGCCGATGGAAATCATGCCCACCAGCGCCTCGCCATCCAGGACCGGCAAGTGCCGCATGCGATGATCGGTCATCAGCGCCATGCACTCGTCGGTGGTCTGGTCCGGACGCACGAAACGCACTTGCGACGACATGATGTCGCGCACGGGCGTAAGCCGCGAGACACGGTCCATCAGCACCACTTTGCGCGCGTAATCGCGCTCGGTCATGATCCCGACGATCGCTTCGCCATTGGTCACGACCAGGGCGCCAATCACCTTTTCCGCCATCATCGCGATAGCGTCGTACACCGACGCATTCTGGTCGATCGTGAAGACGGGGTGATTCGGTTTTGACTTAAGGACTTGTGCGACTGTTGCCATCGAGCGCCTCCGTTGAACCGCGCGACGCCCGCCGGCTGGCAGGCGTTCGACATAACCGGCCCGCGGTTTTCCGTGCAGCGTCTCAACCCTCGTTCGACACGCTGCGAACCGTTCGGGACACCGCCTTACGTGCGGCGCCTTACGTCCGGATTACCCAGGCCATTCGAAAAGTATAGAGCAGACGCCCAGCGTGTGAACGCTCGGAAGCACTACTTTTAAAATGTCCGAGGGTCTATCCCGATGTGCTTCACCTCAAGTCCCCGCACTTCTGAAACACCCTGTCCAACCGTGTTCAAGCGATGCACGGCCCCAAGCGAAAGCGCTTCAGTTTTTCCCCGCCGGGCCGCTAAACATACACGGGCTATGAGAAGCGCGGCACATTCGACCAGGAGATTTCACTTTGAGCAGCTCACAACACGATATCGAACAGCGCGTACGACTCGCGGGCAATAACATGTTCGAGCTGCTTCTATTTCGCCTGGGCGAAGCGCCGGATTCGGAGCAGCGCGAGCTATATGGCATCAACGTGTTCAAGGTGCGTGAAATCCTCGCGATGCCGACCATTACCGAAGTGGCCGGTGCGAGCGAAGCCATTCTCGGTGTAGCCGATATTCGCGGCCAGATCATTCCGGTGATCGACCTGGCGAAAGTGACGGGCTGTAGGTCCAGGAACGGCCCGAAAATCCTCCTCGTCACTGAATTCGCGCGTACGACGCAGGGTTTCGCGGTCGAGGAAGTCGACGATATCGTGCGGCTCGAGTGGAATCAGGTGTTGTCGGCGGAAGCGCATTCAAGCGGCGGGACGGTGACGAGTTTCGCCCGCCTCGACGGCAACGTGGACGGCAGCCGGCTCGCGCAGGTACTCGATGTCGAGCAGATCCTGCGCGACGTGCTGCCTGCGAAGGAAGTTGAAATCAACGAGGCGAACACGGGACGCGTGCACATGAAACCGGGTAGCAAAGTGCTTGCCGCCGATGATTCCGGTGTCGCGCGCAGCCTGATCGAGCAAAGCCTGAACGCGATGGGCGTCTCGTTCATCATGACGAAAAGCGGTCAGGAAGCCTGGAACGTGCTGGAATCCGCGCAACGCAAGGCGGAATCGGAAGGCCGTAACCTGATCGATGACATCGCACTCGTCCTGACCGACCTCGAAATGCCTGAAATGGACGGCTTCACGCTGACCCGCCGCATCAAGGCCACCGCCGGCATGCAAGCGATCCCCGTGATCATTCATTCGTCGCTATCGGGCTCGGCGAACGAAGAACACGTGCGTAAAGTAGGCGCGAATGCGTATGTATCGAAGTTCGTCGCTTCCGAATTGGCAACCGTCATGCGCGACGCACTGCAAAAGACCGGCACCTGAGCGTCGGGCGTTTGCCCTTGGCGGTTGAAATACAAAAGGCCGGTGAACTGTCGTTCACCGGGCCTTGTGCTTACTGCGTGCCTGGCGCGGTCACGCCAACATGACAACTGCTGGCCGTGCGCGTAGAAGCCTGACTGCGATTGGTGTTGCTGGCAGATTACTGGCCAAAGAACACGGCTTGCGCCTTGTTGTCGCCACGGTTGCTCACACCCGATTGACCCAACGTCGCCTTGCTGCCACCGTAAGCGGTCACGTCGTTGCTGCGCGCATTGTCAGCAGCGATGGTCTGCGCGCTCTGGCCTTGTTGCGAAGCCGGCGCACCAACCTGCGGGCGATACGACGGTGCCGGACCGTAGCCGCTAGCGAATGCGGGGACAGCGGCCAAAGCGGAAACGGCAACAACCAGCGAGGCGAGAAGATTCTTGTTCATGGTGAGCTCCGATATATACGTTGAACTGTTTGACAAGGCGTTGCAGCGGTCTTGCTAGGTGTTGCTGCTTCGTCGATGAAATGCAGTGTATACCCGTACTATCGAAATTTTATCTCCATAAACTTCAATACACTTTTCGCGATTCACCAACAATCGATTGATTAGACAACTGCACATTCGCTGAAACGGGTGCGGCGAAAGGCCGCGGCGTGTTTTCGGCTGGCGCGTAGAGATTTAAGGGACAAATCGGCGATTCTGCGACCGGTAACTCCAGCCCTCGCCAAGCGCTCGCCCTCAACCAATGCGCCCTTAATGAACCTGAACCATTTTACTGATCAGATCAACCAGGACGTTCGGCGTATTGCCTTTCTGACAATAGCCATCGAATCCGGCCTGGAGGCCTTTCGAGCGCACGTAATCTTCCCCTAGCGCAGTGAACGCGATAATGCCCGCATTGCGCGTGGAGGAAATTCGGCGAAGGACGCGCGCAGTGGCGAAACCGTCGTGTTCCGGCATGCTGATGTCGAGAACCACGATGTGCGGCACCCAACCATTGATGGCCTGCAAGGCGTCTACGCCGCTCAGTACAAAGCGTGCGTCGCAGCCGTCTGCGATTAACGCAGCGGCAAGACCTTCGGCGCTCGCCGCGTTGTCATCGACGACCAGGATTCGCCAACGTTCAGCGTGGGCGTCGACGTTCCGATCCGTCCACAACACGCAGTTGGGAATGAGAGAGACTGAATACATAACCACTCAGGAAAAATGCGCGTGCTGCGGACGCAGCATTTTTCGCGCCACCTCATTCGCCGCGGTCAACAGCAGATGAATGGCTTTTAGCGGCAAGCAGCGCCAATCCGTGCCCTGTAAAGCTCGGGGCCGGTTGGGGGCCACTGGGGCCCGTTTGGCACCGCACAAAAGCCGCCGTCGGGACAGGTCCCCGCAGCGTCGCCCTAGCGTCCTTCAGGCCTTTGGTTTGGCTTTTTTACCGGTAGTTTCGTCGGTTGAGCGTAACCTTGCGTTCGCCGAAACCAGTGTGTTGGCATCCGCCTGGTGTAACGCGTGCTCCAGCGCTTCAAGCACTTCCCGTAGCGACCGCTTTTGGGCCTTGCTCAATACCTCGGGACCGTGTTCGGCCACCAGCTTGGCTTCTTTGTCGAGCCGCTTGAGCAACTTGGTGCCCAGACGGCTGTCGATGGCCTGCTCGCCCAGCAACTCGACGACGCTCCTTGCAAGCCGCATCAGCCCGTCAGCGGTGGTTTGCGTGGGTTCGTCCTGCTCGCCGCGATCATCCATGTGTGTTCCCCGAAAAGCAATGTGGGCCGGGCTTCGCCCGACGGCCTTCTTGCAACGCGCGATGTTACGCCTTTTGGATGACAGCGATAAGTTCGTTTCGCAGCGATGTTTCATCGCGCGGCGTGTGCCTGACAAGCGACCCGCTTCGGCGCCGATCACAACCCCCGCCGCCCCACCCTTCGAACGACCAATCGATTCGTCAGAAACCAAATTCGCTTAGACCGGGATGATCGTCGGGACGCCGGCCGAGCGGCCAGTGAAACTTTCGATCTGACTCCTTGATCGGTAGATCGTTGATGCAGGCGTGCCGATGCGTCATCAAGCCCGCCTCGTTGAACTCCCAGTTTTCATTGCCGAAACTGCGAAACCAGTTCTTCGAGTCGTCATGCCATTCATACGCAAAGCGCACGGCAATGCGAGCACCGGTAAACGCCCATAACTCCTTGATCAACCGGTAGTCCAGCTCTCGTGCCCATTTGCGCGCAAGAAAAGCCTCGGCGTCGGCCCGTCCCGAGACGAATTCGGCGCGGTTGCGCCAGCGCGTATCCTCGCTATAAGCCAGCGCAACGCGCTTGGGGTCGCGTGAGTTCCAGCCGTCTTCGGCAAGACGAACTTTTTGCGCGGCGGTATCTGCATCGAACGGCGGGAACGGCGGCTTGGTTTCCATGACGCATCCTTATGGTCGGAATGAGGGTGTGACGGTTAGTAGACAGACCTGTCTACTAACGCACTCTAGCCCAGGGAGACAGACCTGTCTACAATCATAAAATGATTAGCGATGCCACGTCACCCGACAACCTTACTCCATCCGAGCGAATTCTTGCCGCAGCGCACGACCTGTTCTATCGCGACGGCATTCGCGCGACCGGCGTTGACCGCGTCATCGCGGAATCGGGCGTCGCGAAGAAGACTTTCTATCGTTACTATCCGGCGAAGAACGACCTGATCGTTGCATTTCTTGAGTTTAGGCATCGCGAATGGATGACCTGGTTCGAGGACGCGCTCGATCGCCATGGCGCGAATGTGGAGGCTTTGGTCCCCGCGCTGGCCGAATGGTTCGGAACCGATGTCTATCGGGGCTGTGCGTTTATCAACGCCGTGGTGGAAGTGGGACCGATCATGCCCGAGGCGGTCGAGATATCGCGCCGGCACAAACTGGATATGACCACGTCCATTCGACGCTTGTTGCCGGCGTCGTCCAAAACGGCGGCAGCAGATTCTCGGGCGCTCGCCATGGCCGTGGATGGCGCCATCATCGGCGCGCAATTCGAGGAATCGCCTGAAATGACGCTGCGCTCGTTCGCACGGGTGGTTCGGGCGATAGGCTTATCCGAGCGATAACCGGAGTGGCGGCTCGCTTGAGCGCATTGAAGCGAGCGCACTAAAAAAACCCGCTGCGCAAAGCGACAGCGGGTTTCGGGTGACCAGTGTCAAACGACGACGCCAACAACGGCGACTTACCGGCCGCTGATCACGATTTGAGCGATCACGCCCGATGATATCGCCACGAGCGCGTAGTCGCCGCTCACGCCAACCCACTGATAACCGCGCGGAGGCTGACGCAAACCGTAGCCGCGATAATCGTCGACCACGTACTGACGGTTCCGGTAATCGCTCGGCAGTCGATCGCCCTTACGCCAGTCGCGCGGACCATTGCCACGCTGAACTTGATCGGCCTGCATGGGCGGCCGCCCGGTGTTGTACTGCGGACCCGGGTTGTGCTGCGGAGCCGAGTTGTGCTGCGGAGCCGGGTTTCCTGCCGGCCTGGCGTAATTTGGGTTTTGCACGCCGCCGCCGTTGCGGCCGACCATGTTGTCTGGGTTGACCGGACGTTGTTGTGGCATGCCGTGGTCGTCCGGGCGACCGGGGCCAGCAGGACCATAAGGGTCGCCAGGGCCGTTTTGGGCGAATGTCGCTGCCGACATCCCGACACCGCAAAACAGCATCGCCGCGGCGATTCGACGTTTGTTCATACCTACCTCGCTAGAAATAAAAATAAACGGCGAAGTATGGCGTACGCGGAACACGCCCCGCTTTGATGCAATTCTTTATTACAGTCCAAGTTTCAGCAATTTCTCTGAAATGTCGCTAAATGTTCTTATCTATAAATTTCGACTAATTCTCGTGTCGCCGGGTTAACCCTTCACTTTAGAAGGTCATTATGACCGCAATACCGCTCTGCGCCGCCCCGAAGCCGCGCGAAAACCCTTTTCGTTCAATGACCTAACCTGATTATTCGCGCTGCCAAGATAGTGAATTCACCTAGATGCTATTTATCGGAGCGCGCTGATTGCGTACCTTCCAGCGTGAACCATGCCAGGAATCACTCCAATGACAGCGCTTGCAAAAAGTGCGGACCCGTGGCTGCAGACGGTCCGCTCACTAAAAACGATCCCGCCCGGTGTCCCCGAGCAGGCCCCGGCACAGAACGCCGCGCAGTCGTTCCTGGAGCAACTCGCTCGCGCGTGGGAACGCGACCATCCGCGCGCTGCATCGCCCGCTTCGAATCGGCCTTTCCCCGAGGCGGTCGTACGCGTGATCGAACGCCCGAGCAGCGCGACGGCAATTGTCTATTGGTCCGATGCCGCAACGTGCCACTACGGCTATCAGGGCTGGCGCGTCACCACGGCGAACACAGATGGCGCATGCGCGCTTACGGGTGCGCAGATTCATCGAGGCGACTCGGTGTATCGGCCGTCGCAGCGAGATCCGAAACCGCAGAACGCGTCCGCGATGATCTTGTCCGCAGCCATGCCTGAAAACGAGACTTGCAACGCCGAACTTCAGGACCAGCACGCCTGAATTGGCCGATGGAGTAAGCCAATCGCGGTAGGCCGTCACATCATGATGTGACGGCTCGTTTTGCCATGCGAAACGCAAAGGGTGCTGGCAGGCATGCTAAAGAATTGCTTGAGGTTCTGACGGGACGCGCCCTGTCTCAGCGGGTCACTGTGGACGTCGCGGAGGCTCGACTTGCGCACGCCCCGGCTGGCGGCTATCAACCGTGCCCGGAACACCCCCTTCGCAAACGTGTGCGATGGGCAACTTCCACGCCAAACATCATTGCTTGCCGCTGATACTCAACGCCGCCTGTCATAAGCTGGAACTACCAAGCCTCACACACGACGCTATTAAACTGTAGTGCCCAACGTTGGTTGCAGAAGGCGCAACCCGGCCGCGGTTAAAGCGGGTCAGCGACAGTTTCGACGCGCCAACGAGCGCTCGCGTCGCAAATCTGTCATAGCAGGCCCGTAGCATGAAAATCTCCCGCCGCTCCATCAATGCAAGGAGTTCATCGTGACGATTCATCAAGCGCAGCGCGTCGTAGCTCGAGACATCATCTGGTCCGGAGATACCGAATATTCCACATCGGGTCGCCGCGATTCACAGGAGGTGCAAGCAGACACGAGCGTTTATGGCGATTCCCTCGATATCCCGTTGGACCACGGCGGCATGATGGACGCCGTGAGGG
>NZ_JBAUSA010000057.1:0-2192 GCF_049581465.1 Caballeronia sp.
CCCGATACCGGCGCGCGCTATCCCAACCGGCTAAAGGAGCCGTCAAAGCTCATCGGCGATTTCACGCATGCTTTCAAGGTGTTGTGGCACGACAAGCTCGCGCAGGTCGCGTTGTGGGTGACCACGCTCTTGTGGGGCGCAGCCGTCACGCTGCAATTGCTGGTGCTCAAATGGGCGGGCGCCAATCTTGGCCTGTCGCTGTCGAAAGCGGCCGTCCTGCAAGGCGTGACGGGCCTGGGCATCGCGATAGGCGCGAGCGGCGCTGCCGCGTGGGTGCCATTGCGCAGTTCGCTCAAGGTGCTGCCGATCGGCGTAGTCACCGGCGCGGTCGCGATCGGCATGGCGTTCTACAACAAGGACCTGTTTCCGGCCGGATCGGGCGTGCATCTCGGGCCATTGTTCGCGCCGCTCTATATCCTGATGGCCTATCCGCTGATGATAGTGCTCGGCGCACTGTCGGGATTTTTCATCGTGCCGATGAACGCGATGCTGCAACATCGCGGCGCTACGTTGCTGTCGGCTGGCGCATCGATCGCGGTACAGAATTTCAACCAGAATCTCGCGGTGCTGTCGATGCTCGGCGCCTACGCGCTGCTGCTGACGACCAAGCTGCCGGTGGAATGGATCATCGTGGTGTTCGGTGTGTTCATTTGCCTGATGATGGGGCTCGCCATGCGCCATCACGCGCGCAACGAACGGCAGGTTGGTTTGCTTTCACTGGTCAATGAATGACGTGGAGTAAGGTGCGGGACCGAAATTTGCGGAAAAATCGTGTCCAGCGGTTTGGTTGGCCCGGGTCCGCCTGACAATGGCTGAACAATTCGCTCCGGATCGGGTCTTACTCGCCTGATTGGTATAAAAGGTGGTCGCTGATTGGGGCCACAATTATTCATCGACACGTCAAAGGAGCTGCAAATGGGTCTATTCACACGTTCCATGTTCGATAGCAATTTGAACGGTGCGGCCAAAGTCGGCCAGCGTGCCGTGCGCGGCGCAAGCGACGCGGTGGATACCGCCAGCGCGCAGTTGCGCGGCCTGCTCGACGATCTCGACAGCTCGATCCGCGATGCGAAAGACATCGACGTCGACAAGCTGCGCAAGGATCTGCAATCCAAACTGAAAACAGCGCGCGCGCAATTCGACGGTTCGTCGTCGGCCATTGCGGAGCGGTTGAACGACGCAGCGGGCCACGCCGTCGACTACGCCGATGAGTTCGTCCATGAAAAACCATGGCACACACTGGGCGCCGTCGCCGGTCTGGCTTTGCTAGTCGGGTTTCTGGCGGGACGCGCCTGATCTGTCTGGATTCTCGCCGCTGAAGAAAATGCAAACGCCGGCCTGGTCCGGCGTTTTGCTTTTGCCGCGATTTATTCAACGTGCACGACGTCACGTTAGCCCTCCGGCCAGCCTTCCGGCCTGTACCCGACGCGGTACACTCGTGCCCTTGGGACACTCCGCCATCCACGCACGCAACATGGGCACGCATATCTCCGTTTCCACCTCCTCTCAAGACACTGACACCCCGGCGGCACCGACCGCCGCGGTGGATCTGTCGCACCACACTCCAATGATGCAGCAGTATCTGCGCATCAAATCGGAGCATCCCGGCACGCTCGTGTTTTATCGCATGGGCGATTTCTACGAACTTTTCTTCGATGACGCCGTCAAGGCTTCACGCCTGCTTGACCTGACGCTGACGCAGCGCGGCGCGTCGGGGGGCAATCCCATCAAGATGGCCGGTGTCCCTCATCACGCCTGCGAGCAATATCTTGCGAAGCTCGTGAAACTAGGCGAGTCGGTGGCAATTTGCGAGCAGATCGGCGACCCGGCGACATCGAAGGGACCGGTTGAACGCAAGGTCGTGCGCGTAGTGACGCCCGGCACGCTGACCGACGCTGCCCTTCTCTCCGACAAGAACGACGTCTTCCTCCTCGCGCTCTGTCCGTCGTACAACCGTCGCGGCGTGGTGACGAGCGTCGGCCTTGCCTGGCTGAACCTGGCAAGCGGCGCGTTGCGTCTGGCCGAGGTCGCACCCGACCAGGTCGGCGCCGCGCTCGAACGGATTCGCCCGGCCGAAACACTAGTCGCCGACACGTTTTCGTCGAGCAACGCCCCTTTCGACCTGCCGAATACCAGCGCGACCACGCGTGCGCCGGCCTGGCATTTCGACGTCGTCTCGGGTACGCAAAGGC
>NZ_JBAUSA010000058.1:0-11026 GCF_049581465.1 Caballeronia sp.
CGGCTTGCCCGTTCACTTCCATACGCACGACACCAGTGGCATTTCAGCCGCTTCGGCACTCGCCGCGATCGATGCCGGCTGCGATGCGGTTGACGGCGCGCTCGACGCGATGAGCGGCCTGACGTCGCAACCGAACCTGTCGAGCATTGCCGCGGCGCTCGCGGGCAGCGAGCGCGATCCGGGGCTGAGCCTCGATCGGTTGCACGAAGCGTCGATGTACTGGGAGGGCGTGCGTCGCTACTACGCGCCGTTCGAATCGGAGATACGGGCTGGCACCGCCGATGTCTATCGACATGAAATGCCGGGCGGCCAGTACACGAACCTGCGTGAGCAGGCGCGCTCGCTCGGTATCGAACATCGCTGGACCGAGGTGTCGCGCGCGTATGCCGATGTCAACCGGATCTTCGGCGACATCGTCAAGGTGACGCCGACCTCCAAGGTGGTGGGTGACATGGCGCTGATGATGGTGGCCAACGACCTGAGCGCCACCGACGTGTGCGATCCTGCCAAGGAAGTCGCGTTTCCCGAGTCCGTTGTTTCACTGTTCAAGGGGGAACTCGGCTTTCCGCCCGATGGGTTTCCGGCGGAACTGTCACGCAAGGTGCTGAGGGGCGAGCCGCCTGCGCCTTACCGGCCTGGCGACGCGCTTGCGGCGGTCGATCTGGAAGCGGCACGTACGCAGGGCACAGTTGTATGCGAACAGGAACTGGACGATCAGCAACTGGCTTCCTACCTCATGTACCCGAAGCAAACAGGGGATTACTTCGCACACCTCCGCGCCTATAGCGACACCTCGGTGCTGCCGACGCCGGCTTTCCTCTATGGATTGCAGCCGCAGGAAGAAGTGGCGATCGACATTGCTCCTGGCAAAACCTTGCTCGTCTCGTTGCAAGGGAAGCACGCCGACGCCGAGTCCGGGATGATCAAGGTTCAGTTCGAGTTGAACGGACAATCGCGCACGGCCTCGATCGAGCAGCGCACTACCGCACATGCGGGACCGGCGCGTCACAGCCGCCCGGTAGCCGATCCATTGAATCCGCTGCATGTCGCCGCGCCCATGCCGGGTTCGATCGTGACCGTTGCGGTACAGCCGGGGCAGCGGGTCGCAGCCGGTACTACGCTGGTCGCATTGGAAGCGATGAAAATGGAAACCCACATTGCGGCCGAGCGCGACTGTGAGATTGCCGCCGTGCATGTGCAGGCGGGTGACCGTGTGGCCGCGAAGGATCTCCTGATCGAGTTGAAGGGCGAGGGCTGATCGACGCGGGTAGTACGAGCGCACACGCACTACTGACTCCCCGCAACGCCGACCGCGTTCGGGAGTCAGCAGTGCGGTTTCAGGCCTTCTTCACGTAGGCGCTGCACCATCCCTTCGCCGAGACCTGCTTACCGGCAAAAATCGGGCACGGACCCGATGCATCGCCCGGCTTGCCCTGAAAAAGCTGGCAGCTGGCGCACGCCTGTCCAGGCTGATACTTCGAATATTTAGCCTTGTCGACGTGTGTCGCATCGGCCTTATAGCCGAGCGATTGTGCGGTCGGATCGCTTTCGGATACCGCGGTCGTGTCGGCAGACGCCTTGCCCGAGAGCGCGATGGTTGAGGCCAGCGAAGCGGCCAGCATCATGAAATGACGACGTGATGATTGCATGTAGGGCTCCTTTCTTTCAGATGATGGGCGGCGGGCCTTCTACGTGCCCGCCAATGGGCAACTTCGTTTCGCCACGTTGCGAAGTTCTACGGTTTGCCTTTGATCGCGGTCAGATACGCAGCGAGTTCTTCTACCTGCTCCGCAGGGATGGGTGAGCCATAAGCAGTGCGCATCTTGTTGATCTCCGCCTTCCATTCTGCGAACTTTAAGGGCGGCTGGCGCGTGACCATGCCAGCCGAATGACAGATCATGCACTGCGAGTTGGCGATCTCGGCGCCGGCGCCAGGTGGGAAAACCTGCTCACTGTCAGGGAGGGTAACACTGACGGTTCGATTCAAGGCTGTGGCCAACGGTGCTTTCGGCGCGGGTTCGGCTAAGGCGCTCGAGATGCCGGCGGTGGCGAGCAGAATCGATATCACCACGTTTGGACTTGTCATGTTCCGCTCCTCAGGAAACCATCAGCGTGATGGTTTCGACCACGTTGCGCATGAAGCCCGAGGCATTCCAGTTTGCGGTATCCGGCTGCACGACTCCAGCGGTGTTCGTTGCCTTGATTTTCAGCACCATGGGACCGGCCTGCGGTATCAAATGTGTTTCCCATTGCCTGAAGCTGTATTTGCCATGATCATGGCCGAGGCGCGTGGACGCCCAGGTAGCGCCGCCGTCAGACGACACACTGACGTCGCGCACACCGGCGTCTCCGCCGAGGGCGATGCCGCGCACTGTAAGCGGCTTGCCGGCGGCTACCTTCTGGCCATTCGTGAGATTGGTGATGAACGAGCGTGGGACCATCCGGTTGATCGGCACCATCTTGACGCCGGTTTGGCCAGGCGTGATGTTGGCATGGGGGGTGTCCGGTATCAGGTAGGCCTTTGACATCCAGAAGTTGTCGTCCGGGTGATTCAGCACCTCGATATCGTTGAGCATCTTCACCCAGTAGGTCGAATACCAGCCGGGCACAATCAGGCGCAGCGGAAAGCCGTTCAGCAACGGCAACGGCTGACCGTTCATCGCATAGGCGATCATCACTTCCCCATCGCGCGCATGGTCGATGTCGAGCGACTTCATGAACTTGGGCGTTGCCGGGAGGACCCCTGTGTCGAGCCCGTTGAAGCGGGCCTGCACGGCGTTGCCCTTGAGACCCGCTCGATCCAGGACATCGCGCAGACGGACACCGGTCCACAACGCATTGCCCATCGCGCCGTTGCCCCATTGAGCGCCCGCCACGCGCTGATCGACGAATCCCCGCGAGTTGCCGGAGCACTGGTTCACCGCCGCCAGTTCTACCGGTTCGAACTGGGTCCGCAGTTCGTTCAGGCTCAGGCTAAGCTCCCGTTCGACCTGTCCGTGGACGTTCAGGCGAAATGCGGCGCCGTCGATTTTCGTGGGAATATCGGCGAGGTGCCAGCGCACGTAAAACTGGTCGTTAGGCGTGAACACGCCTTGATAGAAGACGGCAAACGGCGTCTCCAGCAACGGCGGACGGGTTCGCAGCCGCAGCATCTCAGCTTTTTGTGGAAACGCGCTCGTCACGTCGCGCTCACCGCCAGCGAATGGCAGGTTGAAGCTCTCCGCCGGCCACGCGCTGCGGTTCCAGGCCGCCATCGTGCCGGCGAGACCGCCGGCGGCAAGACCGAGAAGCATCTTGCGCCGGTGCGCGTCCATGCCGTGGGAATGGTCCTTCATGGGTGTTTCCTTCAGGTTGGTCGCAGGGTTTGACAATTCGTTCGCCACGCAGCCGCGAAACGCTGGCGTGGCATTCTTTCAACTCGGTCGATTTCAGCCCGAGGCAGCCTTCGGACAGATCACTCGGCGGTTGACTTGATGATTCGGAATGCCGACGGTGTAGCGCGCTTCACCATCGGGCAGATGGACGCGGAAACTGTCGTAGCACGCGCACAGGGAGCACGTCGTCGTTGTCGTCGAATTTCTCGTGGTGCGTGAGCGCGCCGTGTCGATCTCGGTGTTGTCAGCGCGCCATGTTTGACGCCATCTCGACGAATACACGCATGGCCTCCGTCACGTAACGCTGCTGATTACGCAGCATCAGGAAATCCCGCGACGGCAGAGCCCACCGAAGTGCTGTCAGCGTCCCGGCGCTCAGTGAGGAAGCCGCGACCAGACGAGACATCACGGTCGCACCCGCACCGGCCTCGACGGCGGAGCGTACCGCTTCGTTCGACGGAAGTTCGAGTGCGATGTCGAACCCAGAGGGATCGCCCCCTAAGCTTCGCACCATCTTTTCGAAGATCCCGCGCGTGCCGGATTCCTTTTCACGCAGCACCCAGGCGGTGTCGCGCAGGTCGGTAATATCGGCAGCCGTCGAATCGTGACTGGCCCAAGGATGGCTGGGGGCGACCACCAGAACCAGTTCATCGTGGGCGACTGCGCGCACGTCGAGACCGTCGGTGTCCACCTGGTCTTCCACGAAACCTAGATCGACCGCGCCCTCGGCGACCTGCCGCACGACTTGTCCGGTATTCGTGATCGAGAGCTTAAGCGAGACGCCGGGATAGGCCGCATGGAAGCGCTGCATCACGCCCGGTATCCAGTAATTTGCCACCGTCTGACTTGCCGCGAGCGACAACGCACCGCGCCGCAATCCGGCCAGATCGGCCAGCATGTTCCCGGCCGACGAAGCGCGGGCGAGCACGGCGCGCGCTTCGCAGAGAAACTGCTGGCCGGCGTCAGTCAGCACAATATTCCGGCGAATCCGGTGGAACAACTTGACGTCATACTGCGCTTCGAGGGCGGCGATCGAACTGCTCACCGCCGATTGCGAAAGTGCCAGTACGTTGGCGGCACGCGTCACATGCTGCTGCTCAGCAACCGCTACAAAGATACGAAGTTGATCGAGCGTCATGATATTCAGCAGACCTTGAATTTTTACGCCATGCCCAGAACGCGAATCAGCACGAGGCTGATGAGCGCGAGCGCAACGATCGACAGCACCACCGCGAGGGTCACACGGGGGCCGGCTTGGGCAACCATTCGCACATCGACGCCCAGCCCGAGTGCCGCCATCGAGATGATCGTCAACACGTTCGCCGTATTGCTGATCGGCGATAGTGCGGCCGTCGGAAGGATGTTGGCCGAACGGAGGGCGACCAGCGCCAGGAAGCCAATAATGAACCAGGGCACGACCTTATGCCAGGCGAGGCGTGTTTCTTTCGCCGCACCTGGGGATGGAGCCACGCCTGCACCGCGACGCGAGCCGATTGACAGGACCAGGATCACGGGACCGAGCATCAGCACACGAACCAGTTTGACGAGCGTTCCGATATGGGCGCTGAGAGCCGACACGGGGACCGTTGCGGCAAGCACCTGCGGCACCGCGTAGACCGTCAGTCCGGCCAGTACACCGTATTGCAGATTGCTAAGGTGCAGCACAGGAACCAGCAGCGGCAGTGCGAGTACGACGACGACACCCAGCACTGCGGTAAAGGCAATCGACGCGGCCACGTCATCGCTATGCGCCCGGATCACGGGAGCAACGGCTGCGATCGCAGAGTTACCGCAGATCGAGTTGCCGCATGCGACCAGCAAGGCCATCCGATGGTGCAAACCAAGGAGGCGCCCGGTGCCGTAACTGATCACGATAGCCACCCCGACGACGGCCACGATGCCTGCCAGAAGTCCCAGCCCGGCTGCCTGCAGGGTCTGGGTGCTGAGCGAGGCGCCCAGCAGGACCACGGCAATTTCCAGCAATGTCTTGGCGCTGAAATTGATCCCGGCGTGCCAGTGCGCGGCTGGCTTCCAGACACTTCGCACGGCCGTGCCGATGAGGATGGCGAGGACCAATGCTTCCAGCCAGGCGCGCCCGAACAGATGCTGCTCGGCCAGTTGCAGCCCGAATGCGGACAACGTGACGGCAATGCATAAGGCAACGCCGGGCGCATGAGTTCGCACCCAGGAGAGGGGGCTGAATGTGACCGAGTGCCTTCCGGTCAATGCATGGGTTTCTAGCGGGGTTGACATCGCGCTCTCGATATTTCAGTGACTAGAAAGATGAGAATTATCGCGATGACTGATTCTATATTCCAACGCGGAATATAGAACGAATTGATCGGTTATATAGAACGATGCTGTCGCTCATCGGTTGAGCGGGCGAAATACGTGTCGACAACCGGCGTCTGGATGCCGCTCGGCGCGATCGCATTCACTCCTATCTGCGGGACCTGCCCGATGTCACGCATCACGCACGTGCGTATGCGTATCTTCACTTTCGGTGGCGACTGCGCCAGTCACGGGGCGTCATTTGAAAACGCTTCTGGAACCAGACCGTGAACGCGCCCTGACTGGTATAGCCCAATAAGGCGGCGACCCGGCCGATCGGATAGCGTGGGTTGAGCAGGTAGCGCACAGCAAGATCACGCCGCACTTCTTCAACGATGCCCGAAAAGCCGAAGCCGGCCGAATCAAGCTGGCGCTGCAGGGTGCGCACCGTCAGATTCAGTTGCCGCGCCACCAGTTCGATTGAAGCCTGACTGAGGGGCAATAGCAGGTAAATCGCCTTACGCACGTCCAGCGCAATTGAATCTGCCGCCGTATTGTTGAGTGGATTGGCGAGACTCTCCGCGTAACGGACCAGCTCGGGGTCCGCATTCGGATTCGGATAATCGAGGTCCGCAGCCGCACAAACGAATCCGTTGAAGTCGCTTTCGAATGTGATCGGACAGCCGAAGAACCGGCGGTGGAGGGTGAGATCGGGCGGCGCCGCATGGGTGAAATGCACACTGCGCGGTTTCCAGTGGGCGCCGAGGAGCGCGCTTGCATGGCGGGACAGCACGCCGACTGCCAATTCAATCGCTTGTACCGTCCGGGTGCCCGGTTCGGCGACAATCTCTTCGCGGATCGTCACGGTGTCGCCGATTGTCTCGATGTAAACACCCAGCGCTTCGTTGAGCAGATAGCGGTACTGGACAGCGGCCAGCAACACCTCGCGGAGCGTGCGCTTGTGGGCAAGCAGGACGTTGATGACGCCACTACCGAACTGCTGGCGGGTTTGCGCGATCAGCAGCCCGAGTGTCGAACACGACGCTTTCTCCGCGGTGGCTTCGAGCAACCGGCAGGCGCCCTCAGCCGGGATCCGCTCATCGGGATTCGCCAGCGCCACGGCGTCAAGACCGACCTCCTGCACAAGCTCGTAGGGGTTGAGGCCCAAGCCTCGCGTCACGTCGAAATACCCGTGCAATGTCGACGATCTCACCATGCTTTGCATCCGATCTCCTTCCTTTGCTCACGCGCGTGAAGCCCTTTAGCGCGGGATCGGTGTTAACGCGCAGTGTCGTCAAATAATAAAACAATGTCACCGAAAACGAAATTCGTATCGCTGGATTGCCGTATCTTCGCCTGACTGATCCATCTCCCCCTGCGTTGAAATTGTGCGCGTGGGCGTATTGATGGCGGTTGAAGGAGGCTCCCCGGCCCGCTTCGGGGAGCGACACAAATACCGGCCCCTGTTTGTCCGCTATCGGCAAGGGCACCGGACGCGCCAGACGCGAAGGAGACGAAATGCTTTTGCAGCATGCTGAGCCCACGACGGGCGAAATTTCGGCGACACACTCGGATATACCCGCCTACGCATGGGTGGTATGCGCGCTCACGGTCGGTCTGCTTCTTTCCGACTATATGTCGCGCCAGGTATTGAATGCAGTCTTTCCGTTTATCAAGTCCACATGGAACCTCTCTGACACTAAGCTCGGTTCGCTCAGCAGCGTGGTGGCGCTGATGGTGGGCGTGCTGACCTTTCCGCTTTCGGTGCTCGCGGACCGCTGGGGTCGCGTAAAGAGCATCCTGTTGATGGCGGCGCTGTGGAGTCTCGCGACGCTCGGATGTGCCATCGCGACGACCTACGGTGAGATGTTATTCGCCCGTGCGTGTGTCGGGATTGGTGAGGCGGCCTACGGAAGTGTGGGTATCGCTCTCGTCCTGAGCATTTTTCCGCCGCGTCTGCGCGCCACCCTCACGGCCACGTTCATGGCAGGCGGGGCGTTTGGCTCCGTGATGGGCATGGCGCTGGGTGGGGCCGTCGCAACCCACCTTGGATGGCGCTGGTCGTTCGGCGCAATGGCCTGCGTCGGTATCGCACTCGTTGTCATTTACCGTTTTGTTGTTACGGAGAAAAGGCTGGCTTCACTACAGCCGGTGATCGCCGGGCATAAGGGTAACCTTGGCGTGCGCATGAGCTTGCGCGCGCTGATAAAGGGGTTGTTTTCCACGAAGTCGGTCGTGTGCGCCTACGTGGGCAGCGGTATTCATCTGCTCGTCCCGGCGGCCGTGTGGTCCTGGATGCCGAGCTTCCTGAATCGCTATTACGGCATGGCACCCGGTAAGGCGGCCGTGCATGGCGCGGTGTTCGTGCTCGTGACCGGCGTCGGCATGATCGCGTGCGGAAGCCTCTCCGACCGTCTCAACAGGAAGGTTGTACAAAGAAAGTGGCTGACCGCGATCGTGTACTGCCTGTTGTGCTGCGTCCTGCTCGGCATCGCTTTCCAGCTGCCGCCCGGCCCGTTGCAGCTCGTCCTGATCGGTTGCGGAATGTTCTTCTGTGCTGGCGCGACGGGGCCTTCGGGTGCAATGGTGGCGAACCTTACCCCGCCGTCCATCCACGCGTCGGCATTCGCCACCCTGACATTGGCCAACAACCTGTTGGGGTTGGCGCCCGCGGCCATCCTTACGGGCATCGTCGCAGACCGGATCGGCCTGCTCGGCGCCTTGCAACTGGTCCCGATTGCGCCGCTGCTCGCGGCGGTGGCGTTCGCCATCGGCCGTTGCAGCTACAAGCGCGACCTTGACCGCGTGAATGCACCGGGTGAGGAGGTCACGCTCTAATAGGTCTCCTTACGCCTGCTGCGTCGTCCGCCGGGTTAACCGACGGCGCGCGCTCTGGTCAAAGCAATACCTGGACATTACGCGGTAATCGACGCCTGCGGCGGGACGTGATAGTCCTCTAGCAGGCGCATTCCCCCTCGGTAAATCGAGAAACAACTTGGAGAACGAATCATGGCGAAAGCAATCCGCTTTCATGAAACCGGTGGCCCTGAGGTCTTGCGGTACGAGGACGTTGAAGTAGGTGATCCGGGCCCGGGCCAGGTTCGCCTGCGTCATGAGGCAGTTGGCCTCAATTTTGCGGACACCTATTTCCGCTCAGGACTGTATCCGGTTCCGCTGCCTGCAGGCATGGGTGTAGAGGCAGCCGGCGTGGTCGAAGCAGTAGGCGAGGGCGTGACGAACGTCGCAGCAGGCGATCGCGTCACCTACACGGGCTTTATCAACACGCTTGGCGCCTACAGCACGGAGCGCCTTTGTCCGGCAGCACCGCTGATCAAGCTGCCTGACGGCATCCCCTGCGAGACGGCGGCGGCCATGACCATGCGCGGCCTGACCTCGTCGTACCTGATGCGGCGCATCTACGACTTCAAACCCGGCAATACGATTCTGCTCCACGCTGCCGCAGGCGGCGTCGGGCTGATCGTATCGCAGTGGGCCAAGCTGCTCGGGCTCAAGGTGATCGGCACCGTTTCGAGCGAAGCGAAGGCGGAAGTCGCCCGCGCGCACGGCTGCGACCACACCATCAACTACAGCCATGAAGACGTGGCAAAGCGCGTACGCGAACTGACCGACGGCGTCGGAGTCAATGTGGTTTTCGACAGCGTCGGCAAGGATACCTTCGAAGCCACCCTGGATTCGGTCAAGCGCCGCGGCCTCATTGTTTGCGTCGGGACGGCATCGGGGCCGATTCCGGCATTCAATCCGCAGATCCTGGCGATGAAAGGATCGCCGTATCTGACCCGTCCCGCGCTCGCCGACTACATTGCCGATCCCGCTGAAAAAGCGGACCTGGCCGGGGAAATGTTCGGCCACGTTGCGGCTGGCCGCATCAAGATCGAGATCAACCAGCGCTATGCACTCGAGGATGCCGCACAAGCGCACCGTGATGTCGAATCGCGCAGGACAACCGGCTCATCAGTTTTCGTCATTTAAGGAGGGCGCCATGCTTGTCGAACAACTTAACAACGCCATTGGCGCCGAACTGGTGGGCGTCAAGCTCGCCGACGCGATCCACGACGATGGCCTCTTCGCCGAGATCCGGGCGAACCTGCTCAAGCACCGCGTCCTGTTCCTGCGCGATCAGGACATTAGTCGTGCTGAGCATGTTGCTTTCGCGCGCCGCTTCGGCGATCTGGAAGGCCACCCGGTCGCCGGCAGCGATCCTGAGAATCCGGGCCTCGTGCGAATCTACAAGTCGCCGGAACAGCCTAATGACCGTTACGAAAATTCGTGGCATTCGGATGCCACCTGGCGTGAAGCGCCTCCGTTCGGCGCTGTGCTGCGCTGCGTGGAATGCCCGCCCGTCGGCGGCGACACGATGTGGGCGAACATGGTGCTCGCGTATGAGAACCTGCCCGTGCACGTGAAGGAGCAGATCGCCGATTTGCGCGCTCGCCACAGTATCGAGGCGAGCTTTGGTGCGGCGATGCCGATCGAGAAGCGGCTTGCTTTGAAAGCCCAATATCCCGATGCGGAGCATCCGGTCGTGCGCACGCATCCCGAAACGGGCGAAAAAGTGCTGTTTGTCAATGCGTTCACCACGCACATGACGAACTACCACACGCCGGCGCGGGTGCGCTTCGGCCAGGACGCCAATCCAGGCGCGTCTGACCTGCTTCGTTATCTGATCAGCCAGGCGTACATCCCGGAGTACCAGGTGCGCTGGCGCTGGAAGCCGAACAGCATCGCGATATGGGACAACCGCAGCACGCAGCACTACGCGGTGATGGATTACGCGCCGTGCAATCGCAAGATGGAGCGAGCCGGAATTGTTGGCGACAGACCGTACTAACCTGAAGGAATCAGCGTCTTGACTCTTAATATTGAACCTACCGTGCTCATTGTGCCCGGCCTGCGTGACCATGTGGCCGAACACTGGCAGACACTGCTGCAGGCTCGCCTTCCCAAAACGGCTTCGGTGCCGCCGCTCGAGCACGACAAGCTCAGTTGCGCGGCCCGCGTTGCGGCGCTGGACGAGGCCATCGCGAAGATTGACGGCCCGATTCTACTGGTCGCTCACAGTGCAGGCGTCATGATTACCGTGCACTGGGCGCAGCACCACAACCGCCCGATCCAGGGCGCGCTGCTGGCCACGCCGGCGGATCTGGAAAGCCCCATGCCCGCGGGTTATCCGACGCTGGACGTGCTTGAAGAACACGGGTGGCTGCCGTTCCCTCGCAAACCGCTGCCGTTCCCGAGCATTCTCGGCGCCAGCCGCAATGATCCGCTTGCCGCGTTTGATCGCGCTGCCGGCATGGCAGCGGACTGGGGCAGCCGTCTCGTCGACCTTGGCGAAGTCGGGCACCTGAACCCCGCGGCCGGCT
>NZ_JBAUSA010000059.1:0-8941 GCF_049581465.1 Caballeronia sp.
GTCCAGTGCGAGCCTATGCGTTCGACCAGCGACTTCGCCGACGGCAGCGGAAAATTGCGATTGAAATTGTGGCCGCTGTTCAACTCGAAGCGGCCAATGAACTGGCCGAGCACATGTTGTGCGAGGCCGATCGGATTGGCGACCGGCACGAGGATCACCTCCCCGCGAATCCGGCCCTCTCTATCGAGTTCGATCAAGCGCCGCTTCAGGCTCCACGCTGTCAGCATTGCCGGTGTTTCGTCGGCATGCAACGACGCCTGCAAGTACACTTTTTCGCCGGCGCCGGGCGTGCCGAAATGGAAGCTGACGAATTCGCGGCGCGTGCCAATGGAAGTCGAAACGAGGGGGGTGTGTCGAATTTGCATGTCAGTTGCCGTAGACGTCGAAATCAAAATATTTGGCGGCGATTTTTTGGTAGGTCCCGTCAGCCCGCATGGCGCCGATCGCGCGATCGATCTTTTCCTTGAGCGCAACGTCCTCCTTCCTCAAGCCGATGCCCGTACCGTGATCGCCCATTTCAAGCGGCCCGCCGATAAAGCCGAAACCCTTGCCTTTCGGCGTCTTCAGGAAACCGTTGTCGGCCTCCACCGATCCGAGCAAGGCGGCGTCGAGCCGGCCCGCGATCAGGTCGTCGAACACACCTTCCTGGCTTTGATAGGCCACGACTTCGACACCGCCCGGCTGCCAGTTCTTTTGTACGTAGGTTTCGAATTGCGTACCGCTTTGCACGCCGATCCGCTTGCCGCGCAAACCTTCCGCGCTCACGGTGAGCGGCGTCCCCGTCCTCGCGATCAGGCGCGACTTGAACTGAAACAGCTTGGTCGAGAACGCGATCTGCTGCATGCGCTTTTCGGTGATGGCCATCGACGAAACGATTGCGTCGATCTTGCGCGCCTGGAGTGCCGGAATCACGCCCGAGAATTCCATCTCGACCCATTCGCAATGCATCGCGATGCGGCGGCAAATCTCGTCGGCGAGATCGACGTCAAAGCCCGTCACGTGACCGTCAGGCATCTTGACGTCCATCGGCGGATACGACGGATCGATACCCAGCCGCAGAACATTCGGGTCTTTCGCGAGCGCCGGCGTGGTGGCCGTGGCGGCGATAGCGGCCGCGAGTAACGTGGACCGGAACAACAAAGGGAAGGTTTTCATCGGCGCTCATTGGGTCGGTGGGATGGCGTGGAACCATGGTACGAGTGTTAGTTGCCAGCAAACAGGGCCGTTTTGCTTATCATGATCACTTTTACATATCACAGGGAGTGACATCTTGGACCTGACCTTGGCGCAGCTTCGCGTGTTCGTGGCAGTCGCGGACGGGGGGAGCCTGCGTGCGGCCGCGCGTAGGCTGGGCATCGCGCAAAGCGGTGTCACGCAGCAATTGAGAAAGCTCGAGGGCAGCGTGGGCGGTTCGTTGTTCGAGCGGGGCCATCGCGGCGCACGGCTCACGGCGACCGGCGAGCGCCTGCGCATTCGTGCCGATGTCATTCTCGGTGAGTGCGCCCGGACCGAAGACGAGATGCGCCAGCTTCGCGGCGAGTTGACCGGGCAGGTGTCGCTGGGCGTCGCTGCTGAGGCGATGATGCGATTATTCCCCGCGCTGCTCGCCAGTTTTCGCGAGCGTTGCCCGCGTATCGATGTTCACCTGACTAGCGCGACGTCGCGCGTATTGACCGCGTGGGTCCGTGAAGGCCGCCTCGATTTCGCCCTGGCGCTGACCTCGCGCGATGCCGACATCCACGACCTGGACGCGACCGTGCTGTTCGAATCGCCCGTGGCGGTGATTGCGCGGCGGGGCCATCCGCTAAGCCATGCGCGTTCATTGCAAGCGCTCAAGTCGTGCGATTGGGTCAGCACGCGGCCACGTCATGCCGGCGATGTTGCAAACCGCTTGCAGACCTTGTTCGAGGACGCGGGGCTGGAAGGACCTCGCATCGCAGCGACGACCGAGGCCGTGTTCGACACGCTGCATTGCGTTGCGAACAGCGACTATCTTTCGCTCGAACCGGTTCGCCTCGCGCAACATCCGTTCTTCAAGGATCATGTGGTCATGGTTCCCATCAAGGAACAGGTGCCGGTCACGCGGGTGTGTTTGCTGCGTCGCGCGGGTGTACCGCTCACACCCGTCGCGCAGGAGCTTGCGTCGATGGCGGTGTCGTTTGCGCGAATGGGTGCGGGTGGGCTTGCATCTCTGACATGAGCGCCGGTTCTAGACACGCGCTCGCGTCACTTCTTGCAGGCAGTCCAGCAGGACTGACGCAGCGGGTGTCAGCGGGCTGTCCCGGCGAGTCACTACACCGATTGCTATGGGCGGCAGTGGATCGATGATCGGGAGCACGGTCAGGCCATCTCCCACCCAAGGGTGATCAAGCAAAGGCTCGGGTAGCGCAGCGATAGCGTCCGATCCGCGCAATAACGCATGTGCAATGACGAAGCTTGGGCACTCGACTACGCGCTGCGGCACCGGCAAGCCTTGCTCGGAGAAGAAATCGAGTAGCCGCCGCGTCGAGCTTTCAGGCGATGGATTCAGAAGCCATTCCGCATCGACGAGTTCGGCAAGGGTCGTGCTACGCGACAGAGGATGATCTTGCCGGGCAACGATCACCGACTGGCTCCGATAAAGCTCGAAGTAGTCGAACTCGGGCGCCAGTTGCTCCTCGACGACGACGGCGACGACGAAGTCCAGCGAGCCCTCGCGCAAGCGCGGCAGCGCGACACCCGTAAAGCCTTCGATAAAGCTGACTTGCGCATGCGGCATCCGCTTGCGAAACGCCCGATATGCCGCAGGCAAGAATGACATGGCGGTCGTGGGCGTAATGGCGACGGCAACCTTCCCCGTTCCAGCGCTCCTAAGATGCGCTATATCCTCCTCAGCGCGGCGCATCTCGCTCACGATCATCTGCGCCCGCGTCCGCAATCTCAGGCCGTAGGCGGTCAACTGGACACCTCGGGTGGTTCGCAGTACCAGCGACACACCCAGGTCCGTCTCCAGTTCCTTGAGTGCTTTCGTCAGCGCCGCCTGCGAAAGATGCAGGCTGCGCGCGGCTGCGCGGATGCTTCCCTGCTCGGCGACCGACAAGAACGCTTTCAGCTGATGGTATTTCATCGCGATGATCCGATTTGATGCTGACTCATGCTGACAACCTGAGGTGGTCAGCAATCCAATTAACTGTCTTTTGGTTTTCAATTTGACTTTATATCCTGAATTTCATCCGGTCACGTTCGCCTTTGCTCAAGGAACCCACTCATGCTGTCTGTCGACCCCGTCATCCCCGGCATTGCCGCTATCGCGCCCGAAATGATCGCAATCCGGCGCCGCATCCATGCTCACCCCGAGCTTGCCTTCCAGGAGGTGGCGACAAGCGATCTCGTAGCCAGCTTGCTGACGCAATGGGGCTATGAGGTCACGCGGGGGCTCGGCAAGACGGGTGTGGTTGGCGTGCTGCGAGAGGGCACGGGCAGCAGCCGCATCGGTCTGCGCGCGGACATGGACGCGCTCCCCATTGAAGAGGCTACCGGCCTGCACTACGCGAGCGCCGTGCCGAAAACCATGCACGCGTGCGGTCATGACGGCCACACGGCGATGCTGCTTTGCGCGGCCCGTTATCTCGCTCAAAGCCGCCAGTTCTCGGGCACGCTGAATGTTATTTTCCAGCCCGCCGAGGAGAGCTACGGTGGCGCACGTGCCATGATCAACGATGGCCTCTTCGACCGGTTCCCGTGCGACGCCATCTTCGGCCTTCACAACATGCCGGGGTTCAAGACTGGCGACATGAACTTCTGCACCGGACCTGCAATGGCGTCGGCGGACCGCGTCACGGTCGTGCTGCGCGGCGTGGGCGGCCATGGCGCGCTACCGCATCTTTCGCGCGATCCGATGCCCGCAGTCGGCGCGATCATTCTTAGCCTGCAAAGCATCGTGGCCCGCGAAATCGATTCGCAGAAGTCGGCGGTGATCTCGGTGGGCAGCGTCAAGGCCGGTGAAACCTTCAACGTGATTCCACAAACCGCCGAAATGAAATTGTCGGTGCGAGCACTCGATCCAACCGTGCGCGCACTGCTGCACGAACGCATCAAAACACTCATACACGCGCAGGCGAGCGCCTTTGGCGTCGAGGCCGACATCGACTATGAGCTGGGTTATCCGGTGCTTGTGAACCACGCCGAGCCAACCGCTTTCGCCGCGGATGTGGCGCAGACAATGCTCGGCGCCCAGCGCGTCGATACACAAGCGCGCCCGCTCATGGGCAGCGAGGATTTCGCGTACATGCTCGAGGTCGTGCCTGGCGCCTATGCGTGGATCGGCAACGGCATCGAGGGCAAGGGCAGTTGCATGGTGCATAACCCCGGCTACGATTTCAACGACGATATTCTCGCCATCGGCGCGAGCTACTGGGTTCGCCTGACCGAGGCGTATCTGGCTGAATGAGTGGCCGAATGAGTGGCTGAATGAGTTCGCCGACCCGATCGCAGGCTTCGTCCGCAGCGGGAATGTCGAGGATCAATACCCCCCAGGGAAAATCATGGAAACATCCGCGCTGCCGTCCGTCGAAGCTGTAACCAACAGTGCCTATGCCAAGCCCCGAAGCCGCACGAAGCTGGTCATGGCCGCAGCCGTCGGTAATGCGCTCGAGTTCTACGATTTCACGGTGTATGGCTTCTTCGCGCTGTTGATCGGCAAGCTATTTTTCCCCGTACACGATCCGGTCGGACAACTGCTGCTGGCAGTCGCGAGCTTTGGCGTCGGTTTCTTCACGCGGCCAATCGGCGGCCTCATCATAGGCATGTATGCCGATCGCGCCGGACGCAAGAAAGCCATGATCCTCACGCTCGCGCTCATGGCGCTTGGCACGGCGATGATTGCAATGGCGCCGACCTATCACCAGGCGGGCCTCGCCGCGCCGGTCATCCTGGTCGTCGCGCGGTTGATACAAGGATTTTCAGCAGGTGGCGAGGTGGGCGCATCGACCACGCTCTTGCTCGAACAAGCGCCGCAAAATCGGCGTGGCCTATACGCGTCGTGGCAATTTGCGAGCCAGGGACTTGCCGCGCTCGCGGGTGCGCTGACTGGTGTCGCACTGACCTCGTACTTGTCGGACGCGCAACTTGAAAGCTGGGGTTGGCGTGTGCCTTTTGTGATCGGCACGCTGATTGTTCCGGTTGGTTTTTGGTTGCGCGGCACACTCGAAGAAGAGCCCGCACGCGCCCGTCAACCAAAGCCCCCGAAGCTTCCGCTCGTCGACGTGTTGCGCCATCATCAGCGCGCTCTGCTGACCGGTCTTGGACTCACAATTGCCGGCACTGCTGCGCATTTTATTATCGTGTTTTATCTGTCGATTTACGCGGTGAAAATGCTCGGGCTGTCGCAGGGTACGGCGATGTTGTCTGGCTGTGTATCAGGCACCATTTTGTTTTTTCTGGTGCCCGTCGGCGGTTACCTGACCGACCGGTTTGGACGTAACAGGCTCGCGCAGGGTTCGCGAATAGTGCTGATGCTAGCCATCTATCCCGCATTCGTCGCGTTGAACCGGTGGCCGACGCCCGCCACGCTGATCACCATTGTGAGTGCACTGTCGGTCGTGCATGCCATCAATATCGGGGGCGTTGGGGCGATGCTGGGAGAACTCTTTCCTCGCTCGGTCCGTGCGACGGGCGGCGCAGTGGTCTACAGCCTCGGCGTGGCGATCTTTGGTGGCTTTGCCCAGTTCTTCGTGACGTCGCTGATCGTTGTGACCGGCAATGCGCTTGCCCCGGCATGGTACGTGATTGGGTGCGGAGCACTAGGACTAGTCGCCGTCGCTTTCATGGACGAGAAAGCGGGCCGGCCCCTTGATTAAAGAAGCCCGACGGACCGGTCCAACGCTATCCGATCCCTAGTGCCTGCAGTATGGGCAAATGCACTTGGGCGAAGCGCTGAGTTTTCGCCGCAAGATCGCCCGCGACGGTAGCGGAATCGGTTGGCGATCCCATCGGCCGAGGCTCCATGCGGATAGTCGTTTCAGCGAACTCAGCCCATTGATCGGGTCGCTGCATGCCGCGCAATTTCGCTAATAGAAAAAGTTGCGGGATCCGTGGCATCAAGATGCCTGAACTCGAGACCGGGCTCACCAGGAATTGAATGTCCGCGCCTTCGATTGCCCGCTCACAGATCGCGGCGTTCAATCGGTCGGCCGACGGCCTTGCATCGGCGATCTCGGCCTCTTCTTGTGCGTTCAACAAAACGCCCATGCTAATCAGCAACGTCACCGCCGTTACGATCTGCGTCAACGTGATGGAACGGTCTCGAACGCTCTCCTCGATCTCATGCAGAGTCATTGCGCGATGGCCGGACAACGCGTCGAGGATCGGATCGTAGAAGCCTTCTGTCAGCAACGTCTCGCCCAGCGCGCCCCGCACCTTGAGTACCACCGACGCTCTTGGCAGAGCAAGGATCACGCGATGTGCGCGCAATGCGGCCTGCTGCTCCTCGTGGCTTAGCGTGCGTGGTTCCTTGACCCAGTAATCGCGACGAAATGAGCGATTCACGCAGAGGTCACGCGCGGTTTCCCTCAAGCAAGTATCGGTGATGCTCGCTACTAGTTCGCGTTGCGTGGAGGTCAGGTTCACCTCGTCGATATGATCGCGATAGTCAGCGGACCCGCCATACGTCAGCCCGGCAGCGCCGAGCGACGAGGCAACCTGCGAGAAAAACATGGGTTGCCAGTCACGATTGAAATACTCGTGGGCAAGGTAATTGAGGCTTTCCCCGGACATGCCGTTGACGCGTTCGGCTAGCAGCGGGTTGACTAGCGCGTAGCCGGGTTGCGTCGCGAACACGGTCTGCGCGAATTCAACGGCTGCCCGAATGCGCGTTTGCAGACGTTCTTCGGGAGCGATGCCATCGTGTGATTCCGACACCGCGCTCGACCGAAAATGCGCATGCATCAATTCCCGCACCGGGAGCATTGTCGCGCAACCGGGCTGGGCGTTGTAGCTCACGTACACCACACCACCGGCCTTGAGTTTGCGCCGGATGAAGTCGACGATTAGCGCGCGATTCTCTTCGGAAATCCAACTCCAGGTGCCGTGCAAACCAATGAAATCGAAGTCCGGAAAATCATCGCGCCGGCAGAACGCAGAGAAGCTTTCGCCGGACAACCGCGCATGAGATCCGGAGCAGTCCGCAAGTTGCTGGGCGAAGCTCGCATGAAATGGGTTGAAGTCGGTGCCGTACCACTGGCTAGCCGATCCGGCAGCGTGAATGTTCACGCTGACACCATGACCGAACCCCAATTCGCAGGCAACACGAACATCTGGCACGGCCAATCCCGCTCTTAATAACGGAAGTCTTAGCCGTACGGGATTGAGCTCATCACAATAGCCGAACGTGTAAGCAATTTCACCAACGTATCCTGTGTCCCACTCGCTCACGTTTAATCTCGTTTAATCTCGTTTAATCACGTCATTGCATGCCGACCTGTGTCGCCGGCCGTGCCCAACTATTACCGGCCAGCGGCCATGAAGCCGACACCCTACGTCAGCGAAGCAAGCAGAATCGAAGGCCGCCTGACATGAGCCTTGAATGCGTCCCCCGCTTCGCGGTCGCCCGTCGAACTCACGTGCGACGTCTCGGCGATATCGGCCTGCTCATGGAAGTCGCTGACGACCTTGCTCCTGATATCCGCCGGCAACGATCGAACGATGGAGACCAGCAAAGCCTCCTCCGCGTGAATCATGCCCAGTATCGAACGGGTGTCCATGCGAAGCTCCGGTGAATGCGTAGTAAAAGCAATCTAGCACGATCCGCTGGTCCGTTGAGGTCGCCTCGCGCTATGGTGCGCGAAGATCACACTACCGCTATAAACTGGGTCTCCAAACAAAAATCGCCTACCCCATGCCTGCAGAACACCCCGCTGACAAGCCGCACGAAAAGTCGACGCCATTCAAACGCGAACCGCTGCCGGATTTACCTCGAAAGCTGCCGACCGGGTCTAGCGGTATCGAACCCGCAGTCGCTACCGGTTTTTGCGGGGTGATGCTTGACGCCGGTGCCTGGGCTTTCATGCGAGATAAAAGCGGAGACTTCTTCCCCGCGCTCACGCCCATTTGCATGGTCGCGGGCGCCGTTCTTACTGCTATTAGCGTTGTATTGTTCGGCCTGGTCTGGCTTAAGCACCAGCGCGCTTTACGCTCAAAATAAGACTAAGGACACAGGTGAATGTTCTCCCTTCCTCTTCAACTTTCCCACGCCTGACTGATTGCTGACGTCCATATTATTGGACACGGCGTGAGAGGGCTCGGATCAGCATACGTATTGCCGTATGTGTGTCGGCACCCCGCGCGCCGCGTCGCCATCAGTTGCCGATTTTCAGCAATTCGACTTCAAACACCAGCGTGCTGTTCGGGGGAATTGCACCCACGCCGCGATCGCCGTATGCCGTCGCGGCCGGACAAACAAGCTTCGCTTTTTCACCAACCTTCATCTTCTGGAGACCCTCTGTCCAACATTGGACGACACGGCCAAGGGGAAATGATGCCGGCGTACCACGCTTGTACGAAGAGTCGAATTCGGTGCCGTTCGTCAGCGTCCCGCGGTAGTTGACCGTCACGGTATCCGCCGCAGTAGGCTGTGCCCCGGTTCCTGCCGTGATTTGCGTCACGGTGACACCAGACGGAAGTGTTACGGTCGCGCCGGTATCAGCAAAGGCAGAAGAGGCAGCCGAGGCGAGAACAGCAATCGTAAGCAAAAGCGAAATCTTTTTCATAAAGCGTCCAGAGCGTTCCGTGAGTGAGAATAGTGTTCTTAAGAAAGTGCAGCGGTATCGCGGCAACCCGGAACCTTAGCATGGACGAGCAACGGTACAGGAACCGCTCATGGCGAGGCGGCATTTTCCGAGTAGCGAGCAGCGTTTGTTCCCGCGGCGGATAGGTCTCGTGTACGATCGGTCCACGTCGAGATCCG
>NZ_JBAUSA010000060.1:0-4522 GCF_049581465.1 Caballeronia sp.
GGCCGACCCCGATCGTCGTCATGCCAGTCGCTTCCCGCACTGCACGCGCAAACGGGATCTGGTAGTGCGGCCCAACCGGGATTTTCTGGAGCGGAGAAAGGCCACCCGTGGAGACATCGATCCAGTCGCATCCGCGTGCCTTAAGTTGCCGTGCAAGCTCGACCGTTTGCTCGAGGTCCCAGCCGCCATCCAACCAGTCGGTCGCCGACACGCGCACGCCGAGCGGCTTGCCAACGGGCCAGACCGCGCGAACCGCATCGTAGATCTCGAGCGGAAAGCGCATGCGGTTCTCGAGCGAGCCGCCGTATTCGTCTTGGCGCTTGTTGGCAATGGGCGAGAGAAACTGATGTAGAAGATAGCCGTGCGCGAAATGCAGTTCAATGGCGGCAAGGTCCAGGCGCGAGGCGCGCTGAGCACTTGCGACAAAGGCGTTGCGGACACGCTCCATGCCGGCGCGATCGAGTTCGAGCGGCGGCATTTCATCGTCGGACGGGGCGAGCGCCGATGGTCCGTAGGCGCGCCAGCCGCCGTTCTCGACGGCGATTTGCGAACCGCCGCGCCAAGGCGATTCGCTCGACGCCTTGCGCCCGGCGTGGCATAGCTGGATGCCAATCGGCATATCGGTGAACTGACGCACCTCGTCAAGGACGCTTGCGAGCGCCTGTTCGTTCGCGTCGGAGTAAAGGCCGAGGCAGTATGGCGTGATCCGTCCGGCCGGCTCTACGGCGGTCGCTTCGAGCAGCATCAGGCTTGCGCCGCTCAGCGACAGGTTGCCGATATGCACGCGATGCCACGCGCTCGCCGATCCGTCCACGGCGCTGTACTGGCACATTGGGCTGATGATGATGCGGTTTGCAAGCTTTAGCGAACCCAGTTCGAGAGGAGAGAAGAGCTTTGCGTTCATTGATACGGTTCCTTAGCCGATAAAGATGCTTGACTTGGCACTCAGGGCGGCACTTCGGCGCGTTCGCTGAGTGGCCCTGCAGGGGCACGCAGGCGGCAACGACAAAGTCGACACTTCGCCTTAAAATCGCGATGCACGATGCCAGGCGCTGCAAGTTCATCACCGGCCTTGGTGCCCATTGATGCCTTGGTGTCCATAGGATGCGGATTGCCCGGCATTTTGGGAACTTCTCAATCGTCAATGCAGGCATCGTTAAACGCGATGGATGCAACCAGACATATGCAGGTAAACCCGATTAACCGGAGTGAAGATGCGTGCTGCAGCGGATCGGCCTTTGCGTTTTGACATGGAGTCGCTGCGCATTTTTGTGGCTGTAGTCGAGGAGGGCAGCATTGCTGCGGCGTCGGGACGAACCCACCTCGTGGCATCGGCGGTTAGCAAGCGGGTGTCGGACCTCGAAGGCGACGCCGGCACGCCGCTTTTGTATCGGCACAGCCGCGGCGTGCAGGCCACCCCCGCGGGTGAAGCGCTCTACCACCACGCGAAGCGGTTGATCGAGCATTTGCAGCAGATCTCGGACGAACTCTCCGAATATTCGGAAGGTTTGCGTGGACACGCGCGGATCTACGTGAACTTCACCGCGATGGTCCAGTATCTGCCGGGCGCGCTGCGCTTGTTTCTAAGCGCAAATCCGCAAGTGCGGATCGACATGGTTGAGAAGTCCAGCGACGAAGTGGTTCAGGCGATCGCGGGCGGCGTCGCGGACCTGGGCATCTGCTCGGCCACCGAGGACTCGCTGGGCGATCTGCAGTGGCGTCCGTACAGCACTGACAAGCTAGTGCTGATCGTCCCGGCCGGTCATCGACTAACCGCGCGCGCAAGCGCGAACTTCGCGGAAGCGCTCGACGACGACATTGTCAGCATGCCGCACGGCACGTCAATCCCGAAGCTGTGTCGCGCTGCAGCCGAGCGTTGTGGCAGGCGGTTGCGCGTGCGCATCGAGGTGACAAGCTTCGAGGGCGTGCGCAACATGGTCAGCGCCGGCCTGGGCATTGGCGTGCTGCCAGAGGACAGCGTATTGCCGTATGTAAGCTCGGCGCCGTTTTGCATCGTCGCACTCAACGACTCGTGGTCGTCACGTCCTCTGCTGATCGTCGCGCGCAATTTCGACACGCTGCCGATGCCGGCGCGCATGCTCGTAGACCACCTTGAGCGGCATCCCGGGCATGCGTCTTGAGTGCTTGCGCGGCCGCGGCTAACCCGCCCCGCCAGACCCATACTGAAATGAACTTCCAACAAACGTAACGGGCAATTCAATGGTTGATTGCCTCTAGCGAGAGTCCCTTGGTGGAAGGGCCGAGCAGGATCACGTCGTCGCGATGTTCGGCAATGCGTCTGAATACCGACGCGGCGCTGCGGCGCCCCCAGGTGTTCTGCACTGCACAAATCGCTCGTGATAAATACCGAACTAGAATGCTGTGAGAGAGCAGTTTCTGGAGACCTGTATGAACGGCTATCAATTAACGTTCTATACCGAGCAGCACCGCAAGCACGGTCATCTGAGCGTGTGTGACTGGTTGCTTCAGGAAGTACGCAAGCTCGGCATTGGCGGGGCGACGGTCGTCGGATGTGCCGAAGGCATCGGCCACGCTGGCGCACATCATGCGGCGCACGTCCTTCAACTTACGGACCAGCCGTTACAGATCATCATGGCGGTCACTGAAGAAGAAGCAGACCGGATTCTGGATGTCGTCCGAGAGGAGCACGTGCACGTGTTCTACACGCGCTCTCCAATCGAATTCGGATTGCTGGGAGATGACGCTCCGGAAAAGACGAGGAAGCACTTTCCGCTCTTTCATCATCGGCGACCCACTTGAGAAAGAAAGACGGAGACGTCATCTTTGCGTCACCGCGAATGGGCTATGTCCATGTTGCATTGCGTAAATAGTTTCGAGTAAAATCCGCAGCGCTGGAGATGGCATTCCTCCAAATAACCGCCGAGCGATTGGTTGATGAGATCGGCTGATGATGCCTACGAATTCCTGGGTGCGGGAGGTCGTAGGCCGTCTATGCGGCATCCTGCTGCCCAGGTTTGATGTTCTATCAAATCTGGAAATCATGAAACGTCTTAAGTCTGTTGAGCAGCTAGCCATGATTCCGTACGTCGGGCGCTGGCTGTTGCTCTCGTGCGTACTCGGTGTTCTCGCGGGGTCTGCCTCCGCTCTTTTTCTCTATTTGCTGGATCGCGCCACCGATACCCGAATAATTCACCCATGGCTGCTATGGCTCCTTCCTGTCGCGGGATTTGCGACGGGCTGGGTCTACCTCCGCGTGGGTAAAACAGTTGAGGGCGGTAACAACCTCCTGATCGATGAGATCCATGATCCCCAGAAGATCGTGCCAAAACGCATGGCGCCCCTGGTTCTTATAGCAACCGTCATCACGCACTTATTCGGCGGCTCTGCAGGACGCGAAGGTACGGCTGTCCAAATGGGCGGAGCGTTGGCCGATCGGATCACGCATGTTTTTGGCCTCGATCGCGACGACCGTCGCATCCTGCTGATGGGTGGAATCGCGGCAGGTTTTTCGTCGGTGTTCGGCACGCCGCTCGCGGGCGCTATCTTCGGCCTTGAAGTGCTGGCAATGGGTCGCCTGAGATACGACGCACTGCTCGTCTGCCTCGCCTCGTCGGTCGTGGCGGACGAGGTATGCCGATTGTGGGGCATTCGGCATACCGTCTACGCGATTTCGTTTATCCCGCCGATCACAGCGCTCGGACTCGGCTCTGCCGTGCTCGCGGGCATGGCATTCGGAGTTGTCGGCATGCTCTTTGCCGACTCGACGCACGCGTTGTCAGCGCTAGCTAAACGCAAGCTGGCGTATGCGCCCTTGCGGCCGTTCATAGGCGGGCTGATCGTGGCCGTCGCGGCTATGGCTTTAAATGTCCCTCAGTTTCTAGGTTTAGGTATCCCGACCATCGAAAGTGCGTTCAGGGGCGATCTTCCGGTCTACGACTTTGCTGGAAAATTTGTCTTCACCGTAGTAACGCTGGCGTCGGGCTTCAAGGGGGGCGAGGTTACGCCGCTGTTCTACATCGGGGCCACGCTGGGTAACGCACTCGGCCACATTCTGGCGCTGCCCGTTCCCGTGCTCGCGGGGCTCGGATTCGTCGCTGTGTTCGCCGGCGCCGCCAATACGCCCATTGCCTCGACCATCATGGCCATGGAACTGTTCGGCACCCACATTGGCGTCTACGCGGCCCTCGCGTGCGTTGTGAGCTACCTGTTCGCGGGGCACACCGGCATCTACCGGGCACAACGCGTCGGCCAATCCAAGCACCTGTTCTTGCCCGAGGGAATTCGTTTGTCCGAGATCCCCGCGATACGCCGCGCACGCCGAAAAACCACGGCAGCCCCTGTCCAGTCGTGAGCGATTTTTCCTTGATGCGAGCTGCCGGCGTCTGATTGAGCGGGACGACCTAGCCGCCCCACACGGAGGAGACGTGTCGGGGCGGGTCGGCTATCTACCTAAAGAATGTTTCATCTCGGCGCAACTGAATCGCATCCTTCGTGTTGCTATCCTGCTTTTCATCCGATGCGGAGATCCTGATGACAAGGT
>NZ_JBAUSA010000061.1:0-1525 GCF_049581465.1 Caballeronia sp.
GGACAGCACCGATAACGCCCAGAACAACCAGGAAGGCAGCTCCGCGGAGGCTATCACTTGTACCCGTACGGCGAGATCAATAGGGTGGTGCCGCTCAATGAAGGTGCCGCGCTCGCGGGTCCGAACGGCTGGTGTTATGGCGGCTGGACGCCACCGGCGCCAGTGTTCCATCAGGTCGTTCGACTGCGGTAGCAGGACGATGCTCGTGGAATTCAGGCCAGCATTCTTCAGCATGTCCATAGGAAACAATATGCATACAACATCAAACCCGGCGGCGCACCGACCGTCACTGGCGGTGCTGCTGGCAAGCAGCTTCGCCTTCATCATCGTCCAGCTTGACGTTACCATCGTCAATGTCGCGCTGCCCAAGATGGGTCTGGAGCTGGGCGCCGAGGTCAGCACCCTGCAGTGGGTGGTCGACGCCTACACGCTGGGCTTCGCCGCATTTCTGCTGTCAGCCGGCGTAGTGGGCGAAAAATTCGGCTCCAAGCGCGCGTTCCTGAGCGGCTTCGGCCTGTTCACGCTGGCATCCATCGCCTGTGCCATGGCACCGTCGGCCATGACACTGAACATGGCCCGCGCGATGCAGGGCGTGGGCGCAGCGCTGCTGCTGCCTAGTTCGTTAGCGATCCTCAATTTTACCTATGCCCACGATAAAAAAATGCTGGCCAAGGCGATCGGCTGGTGGACGGCCGCCGGCGGTGTGTCGATCGCGGCCGGTCCCGTAATTGGCGGCCTGCTGTTGTCGACGGCGGGCTGGCGCAGCATCTTCTGGGTCAACGTGCCGATCTGCGTGGCCGGCTTCGCGCTGACGTATTACGTCGTGCCGCCCATGGTGAGGAAGGAACCGTCGCGCCACTTCGACTTGCCGGGCCAGCTGCTGTCGGTGCTCGCGCTGATCGGCTTCATTGGCGCAGTGATCGAGGTGCAGGCACGGGGCCTTTCCAGCCTGGTTGTGCAAGGCGGCTTTGTGTTGGCCTTCCTCGCCGGCGCCGCCTTCCTGATGGTCGAGAGTCGCGTGCGGGCGCCGATGCTGCCGCTGACACTGTTCCATAGCATGCGTTTTTCGGGTGCCGTGTTGTTTGGCGTGCTGGCTAACTTCACCTATTACGGCGTGATCTTCGTGCTCAGCTTCTACCTGCAAAAGGTGCGCGGCTATTCCGTGTTCGAAACCGGTCTGACCTTTTTGCCGCTGACGGGGAGCGCTGTCATTTCCAACATCGCCAGTGGACGCTTGTCAGCGCGCACCGGACTGCGCGTGCCCATGGTGGTGGGCGGCCTAATCGGCTGTATCGGCTACGCGTTGCTTGGCACGTTTGGCATCTCGGACCATGCGACCTTCCTCGATATGCTGCCCGGCCTGGCGCTGATCCCAATCGGCAGTGGGCTGGCCATACCCGCGATGACAACGTCCATACTATCGAGCGTCGAGCGCCATCAGGCGGGGACCGCGTCCGCCGTGCTGAACACGGCGCGCCAGGTGGGCGGCGCGACTGGCGTCGCCATCTTCGGCGCCATCGTCGCC
>NZ_JBAUSA010000062.1:0-4295 GCF_049581465.1 Caballeronia sp.
GATATCGGACGTGCGGATCATTTTCTCCATGAGCGCGGGGCGCGCGGAATCAGCCGTCAGGAAGGCCACGTCGACCTCGCCCGCCAGTAAGGCGTTCACGGCGTCCTCGCCGACGAGCGGCAGCATCTGCGCGTCGCTGTCCGGTTCGACGCCATTTGTCTTCAGCAGTAACAGCACGATCTGGCGCGTGCCGCTGCCTTCGCGGCCGATGGCGAGGCGTTTGCCCTTGAATTCCGAGAGCCGCGTGAGCTCGGGGCCGCGATAGAAGACGAAGAGCGGCCAATTGCTGACGCTGCCGAGCGACATCAGGCCTGCCTGCCGCGTGTCGGGCGAAACGACGCTCGGGATACTCGTCAAGCCACTCTGCACGAAGCCGAGATCGACATGAATGGCGGGATCGGCGAGTCGCACGAGGTTCTCCAGCGTGCCTGACGACGTCAGCACGCGCAGCGTTATGCCGTTGCGCGCGAGGATCTCCTTGTACTTTTGCGCGGCAACCCAGAAGCGGCTGTACTCAGGACCCGCGGAGATCGTCAGGGTACTCGGTGGGGCGGGCTGGATGACGCGGATGGCCACCCAGATCACCACGACACCGACAATCATCAGTATGCCTAGAGAGACGACCAGGTCGAGCCACGAAATGCCGACATAATGGGCGGTGTGGCGGGATCCAGGCTCATCTGGGGTGGCTTGGTTCGGATGTGCGCTAATTTTGTTCGTCCCCCTTATCGAAGCGAATACCGGCAGGCCGCAGGTTCATGGAAGCAGGCAGCGCGGGGAGATCCTCGCTAAGTCTGCGACGCCAGTTGCATCTACCGACCAAGAAGAACGACCGCGTCACGCATCGGCTGCAACGAGATTCTCATCACGCCACTCAGCGGCGTATTCATTTCCAGGATCAGGAAGATCGCCTCGGAAGTCGACAACGCGCCAATCACCAGGACTGCGATGATCGTCCCATTGCGGTGGGCAAACAGGCCAAACGTGCCGAAGATCATGGCCAACCACGACACCAGGACGAACAGCAGGGGCGACGGGATTGCACCCTTGGCCCCTAGCAGTTCCAGCCAGCGCGCCGCGGACAGGTCATTGATAATCTGGATTGCATGCGCCTGTCTCTGACGCTGCTCCTCAGTGCGCGGCGTAATGGCTTTCAGCTTACGCTGCAGGTCTTCTACCCGGGCGGCCCCCTCGGAACTGCTCAGTCCTTCAAATTGCGAAGGGTCACCGGATGCCAGTATCTGCATCGTGGTGGCGTAGGTACGCTTAAGCGACGCACGTATCTCCTGCGTTTCCGGTCCATATTCGGCCAGTTCGCGATCGAGGCTAACGATGCTTGCGGCATTGCGAACGATATCCGCGTTTGCCGTATCCAATTGGCTTTTCGCTGACGAGATCAGCAGGCCGAGCACCAACGCGGCCATGGTAGCGATGAGGCCGGTCGCCAGTTTTACGACGCCGATTGATTCTTCGCTAAGGTGGTGTTCCGGCAACACGGTGCGCAAGTACAGCCCAAGCAGCGCGCTACCGAATACGCACACAAACACAGTCAGGGCGATGATGAGGTGGCTCATCCGGCTGTTCTCCGTCCGAGGTCATGAGCGTTGCACGCTTGACTATAACGTTGTACGCCGATGTCTTATGTGTGTCGCTTTGCGAACAAGCATCGACCTTGCCGGGACGGCTCATAGGGTTGCGGGGTTCCAGGTGAAGATTGAGATAGTGCGCCTGCCGGTCGTTCGGGATTCTCCGCAGGTTCGCCGGAATGCCAAGGATCGCGCGATCCGCCTCATCGACCCTAAGTGTATTAGAGCCGTAAAGGCGTAACGCTCGGCCAGTCAGGTAAGGCATCGAGATCCGAGCGCATCGTAACGCTTTCCTGTTCGTTGGGATCCGTTCGGGCGATCACCGCGACGCATGGCTCATCCGCGCTCGCGTTGTACGGAAGATGTGGCACCCCTGCGGGGATGTAGAAGAAATCTCCGGCCCGAACCACCACATGCTGCTCCAATCGTTCGCCATACCAGCACCCCGAGACGCCGCTCAGCTGATAGATGGCCGTCTCATGTTCCGCATGGAGATGCGCTTTGGCACGGGCACCCGGCGCAATTGTCGCAAGCTGAAGATGCATATGCTTCGATCCCACGCTTTCAGCTGAAATGCCTACAGCATAGGTCAGCCCTTGCTTCCCCTCGAACTGTGGGCCAGCTTGCACCAGTTGGCAGGTGGATGAGTCAGGCTTGTGTGCGCTAATGTTCATTGCTTCTCCAGACAATGAGCGCCGACGTCGGCGAAATGGCGACCATACGACGGCAGGATACACCCGCGCACGGTCTGAAGCCGGTCATCCTTTAAGCGGTCATGTACCGCGTATTCCGATGATCGCATGTATCGCTGGGGAGGCGTTGTCCGGGGCAAAAAAGGCGAATCGCCCGACGGGCCTTTTAGGTCAACCGCCGCTAACACGATTGACGACCGGTTGACTTACCAACGGGCCTCGGCGGAACCGAGGAGCGAAGCTGGATGCCGCCAAGCTAGGGCTATGTCGTTGACTGACACTGGCGATTTGCAGCGTTTTGCCGGCCCCCACTCTGTCTGCTCAAGCGACGCGGAAAAGTCGGCGCTGCTTGTCGCCAAACCCTCTGCCACCATTGCGGTCCTAGGCAGTTCAATCAAAGACCGCGCTGTTCGTGCAAGCGATAGTCTGGCCGTTGTCGCCCGATTTTCTGTGACTCGCCAGATAACAGACCGAACCACTGCCGCAGCCATCAGATAGCCTGTTGCCTGGTCGAGCGCTTGTACGGGCAGTGGCACCGGGCGATCCGCCTGCTTCCATTTCATGCCGGCATGCGCAATTCCCGAGCTCATCTGCAGGAGGCTATCAAAGCCGCGGCGGCCACTCCACGGACCGCTCCATCCGTACGCATCCAGTGACACGTCGATGAGTCCCGGGTTGATTGCGCGGCGCGCGGCTTCGCTGTAGCCCAATTGATCGAGGGCGCCGGGTCGATAACCATGAACCAGCGCGTCGGCTTGCGCCAATAATTGCTCGAATCTCTCGCGGCCTTGCGATGTTTCAAGGTCCAGTCGCGCACAGCGCTTGCCGAGCGTGACTTCGGGTAGCAAAGCGGGCTCGTCCCATCCGGGCGGATCGATTCTCAAGACATCTGCACCGTAACCAGCCAGAAAGCGAGTCGCGACTGGCCCCGCCAGAACGCGAGTCAGGTCGAGCACTTTCAGGCCTGCAAGCGGTCTCGTCCGTTCAGGCTGCCACGCTGGGGATCCAAACGAGGCAGCCATCGACGACCACGCAATCAGCGGCTCAGACGCCACTGCTTCGCCTTGAGGATGGGCCCTCCATTCATCGCAGGTCCGCATCGCCGCCGCGCAACCTTTCTGCCCAACGATTGCCGCTTCCAGTTCTTCGGCTGACCAGCCTGCGACGACCCCTGCCACGGCAGACCGGTCGTCGGCACATTGCAGCACACTTAGCGCCGCTGCCTTGTGATGCGGCGCGTTGGTATGGAGTCTGATCCAGCCGTCGCGGGTCGCGTAGTCTCCGGCGATTCCGTCCCATGCGGCGGGTAATGTCCAACCGACCGGATGGATCGACCAGCCGAACCAGAGCGAAGCCAGTCTTCGGTCGATGACAACCTCGGACGCGCGATCGAACTGCACCTTGAGCAATTGCCCGACCGCCGCACCGGCCGCTCCTATCGCTTGCGCGGCGAAGTCGGTCACGGGGAACGCAGAAGTGAGCTCGCCGGATCCTTGCACGGTGATGCGCGTCAACGCGTCGGCCGGAAATTGCAGCGCCAGCGAGGCGGCTTCCAGAAATTTCATCGATGAATTTGCCACGCTTGTCCCCAGACGGAAAAGCCGAGTCCCCACCGCAGCGGTCCTCGTCATGTTGTGGCCCGATCGGATATCGAAAGACTGCACAACCCGTTTCGACGCCAGCATAAACTTGATAAAGTTGACGTCAATCTTGATTTGAATCGTCAATGTCAACACGGTGACTACGATGGTATGGATTACGGCAGCAGAAGCACTTAGCATTTTGAGCGTTCGTCCGCAGACACTTTATGCAAACGTAAGCCGGGGGAAAATTCGCGCTCAGCCGGACAAGGCGGATAGTCGTCGCAGCCTCTACCATCGCGAGGATGTACTGCGGATGGCAAAGCGTACCAACGGTCGAAGGAAAGTGGAGACGGTCGCCGCCCAAGCCATTGAATGGGGGGACCCTGTGCTGCCATCAGCCATTTCGACGGTGGTTAATGGACGACTCTGGTATC
>NZ_JBAUSA010000063.1:0-9906 GCF_049581465.1 Caballeronia sp.
GAGGCCGCCCCAGTTTTCCAGAGACTGAAAGGTATCTGTAACAGTATTCCCCTATAGACCCTCGGGGGTTCCGCAGAGACTGGGGGCCTGTTTTTGAAAGTCCCGGGGGTGGGTCGGGCCGCGCCTATCTGTGGGAGTTATGGAGTGAATACTGAATAGTGAGGATCGCCTGAGAGGCGCTAGGCTCGCCTGTACCACAATCGGGCCACTCGCTGTACCACAGGACCCTTTTGGACCCCAGGCCCCACAGTGCCACCAAGGCACTCGCTTCCCTCGGAAACCCTTGATACACTTGGACCTCTAGTGTCTCAGGGACGCTAGGGCGGTGAGGTGGATTCGATTCCTGTTTGCCTGCCGGGGGGACCATCCCAGTTCCCAACAGCGCCCAACGAATGCCAAAAAGCCCCGTCTCGCCTTGTGCCACAGGGCTTCTTACTGCAATCGTCATGCCGCCGTGCAGCCCGTCACGCCGCTTTGACACCAAGAGATCCAGCCCCGATGACCCTGACTACCGCCACGTAGCCAACGGCTGAGTCAATTGCTACGCCGACATTCGCGAACGCCTGTCATGCTCTCCAATCTCGTGCAGATCGCGTCGTAATCGCTGCTGGTAGCGCGCGATAGTTCAATCGACACCTCATCGATGTCCGCGTCGTCATCCGATTGCTGGACGATAAACTGCCTCACACGAACGCTCCCGGTGCCTAGCGCGCTGTGTAAGCTGGCGAGCGACACGCTGCCGTGATCAACGAGGAGTTGGATGCTGCGTTGCTGCTTGACGGAGATAAAACGGCGCTCTAGCGGCTTCACCCCCGCAAGAATGATCAGGATGATGATCGTCGCACCGACTGAGGCCGTGTACATGCCTCCGCCAACCGCCAAGCCGATTCCTGCGACTGACCATAGGCTGGCTGCCGTCGTCAGTCCGCGCACTATTTCCCCCCGCAGCAGAATAGATCCCGCTCCCAGGAACCCAATACCCGAGACGACTTGAGCGGCAATCCGAGAGGGGTCAAGCACGACATTCTTTTGGCCCAATGCATCTGCAAAGCCGAATGCTGAAACGAGCATTATTAGCGAGGAGCCAACGCACACGAGCATGTGCGTGCGCAAACCTGCGGCCCAGCTTAGCCTTTCCCTCTCGAAGCCAATGACGCTCCCAAGCAAGGCGGCTAACACCAGACGGGACAGCAGTTCAACGTTATTGATCATGGAGGATCGCTAGCGCAGTGGATGAAGAGGTCAACACGAGACGTGGTGATTGAGTAGTTTAAGGAACGCTTCGCTCGTGACTCGGCACGATGAATTCACTCGGTCGAGCGACAAGCGATACCGGCGATGTGTCAACGGCCTACTCTCTCAGCGCTTTCCCGAAAGTATGAAACTACCCCATAACGCCAATCGAGAACAGATGAAGGCAGGTTTTTCGGGAGTGCGAGATGGAGATCCCTGTTTCGGCGGCCGCAACGAAAAAGAACCCTACGCCGGTATGACCGGCTTCCATAGGACAGATACAGCCGATGGAGTGAGTTGCAGCGGTTTATCCCTGGGGAGTAACTCGCTCAAAAAGGCGCAGTGGACGATGCGACGCACGCGGCAAGAAACGCGAGGTGACAAACACAGGGAGATCGAAGGGAAATTGACTGGACGGCGGCGACGCCAGGCGGATTGATGTCACCCGCCGCAAGCCTTGTACGATTCGACCCGCGAGCCGACAAAGCGCCGATCGACACGACACGTGCGAATCGGCCAAGGATCAGGCTAATACAGGCTAAAACGATCGATAACGCAGTGATACTTTCTGGGACGCTCGCCTTCCTACCGCGCGGCGTTCCAGAACTCTTCGTCCAGCGCTTCAAAGAAAAACCGTTCCAACGCGTCCTCCGACAGATCGTCCAGCGTAATACCGCGCATGCGGCACAGCACGTGGAGCGTCTCGTCGGCGGCAATGACAAGGTTTTGAAAAGCGGAGGCGGTGGGATTGGTCGTATTCATGAAGTGGGTAACGGCCTTTCCAGAACAAACTTTAGGTGAAAACCCGAACAAACTTCGGGTGAAGCTTGAAGCGCCTTGAAAACCCCAGGCGACTCACCCGCAGGCACTCACAAGCACTCACATGCAAGCGTCGATAACCCGCTACCGCTTGTTGTTCCAATAATTTCCGCCGCCCAGCTCGTCTTCAAGCGCATTGAAAAAGAACTCGCCTAACTCCGCATCCGAGAGACTGCCAATCGGAATCCGTCGCAGGCGGCAAAGCAATTCCAATGCTTCTTCCGCCGCGTTCAACGCGCTGCGCGTATCGGTATAGGGAATTTTGTCGGCATTCATGTGACGAATAACGGCACCGGTCGGACGGACTTTAGTGCCGACATGCGACTGGCCGCCGATAAAATCGCCGCGGTCCAACCAGGGCCGGGATTTCAGGGTGAACCGGACATGGCGCACCGCATTGAGACAGACGGCCCCGATCGCGTACAAGCTCATACATCATCGCCAAGCGCGTGCACGAAGAACTCGCCAAGCTCGTCGTCGGTGAGATCTTCGAGCGCAATGCCGCGCATACGGCACATGAGTTCGAGCGTTTCACCAGCGGCACGAACGAGGTCGCGGAATGCTTCGGAAGTGGGGTCTCGAGTATCCATGCACAGCACTAACGGCCTGAGCACGCCGAACTTTATGGCTGCATGGAGTGGTTAGGACATCGGCTGTATAAAACAAGCCATGTCATAAAGCACGAAGCGAAAGGTCGCCGCACGCGACGCGTTTCCGATAGGGGATTAGTCCCGCGGTGCCGGAAAGCGCCGGCCAAGCTCGCGCTTCGCCCATTGGAGTGCTTCGTTCTCGGCCACGTTCTGGGTCGGCGCCATTTCGCCTTCATTCTTCTTGAGCGGCAACGCGCCCGCCTGGACGGACCAGTCCCAACGCCCGCCTCGCTGTTCGACGAACACGTCGATTACATGTTCATTGTGCGTATAGCGCATGGCATCTCCCGTTGACAGATCACGATGCTAGCATGGCCGGCGCCTACGCCGCGTTCATGGCAGCCTTCGCGCCCCACGCAACGCGCGCCACCTTCGTTGCCCACCCGATCATTGAGATAGTCCCGCCACGCCGCTAGAATACGGCGACCCAGAGCGGACAAGGCCATCCGGCCGATGGCGCCCGCCGAGAACCCCGGCCTCCCCGGCTAGAGTCGTAGCCCCGATCGCCCGTCATGGATTCCCAGATGAAATTGCTTGTCGTTGTCGCCTATCTCGCGTGCCTGCCGCTGGCTCATGCGTCGCCGGAAACCGATGCCTGCGACACGCGTCGCGAGGCACTTGAACAGCAAATGGCCACGGCGCTAAACCAGGACGGCTCGGCGCAACTCGACAGTCTTCAGGCGCAACTCGATAAAACCAATGCCGAATGCGCGCCGGACGCGATCGCAAAAAGGCACGCCGATGCGCAAAAGCGCCACGACAACGCCATCGCCGACGCCCGAAACCGTCTTCGCGACTACGATGCCGAACTGGCACGTGCCCAGAAGAAAGGCACGGATAAATTGAACATCGCGGCGTGGGAGCGCAAAGTCCACCACGCGCAAGCAGATCTGGATCATGCGCTGGCGAGTCCTGTCCAATGAGCTTATTCGATAAGGGTTTATACCTAGCTAAAAGGCCTCAAGAATCGTCCTCGACTGCCGATAAGCATTGATGGACCAACTCATCGATACGAGACCCCAAGGCGCTTTTTCCGCGCTGTTGGCAGATCAAGATCTGGCGCACCTCGAACTGGTGTTGCGCCGGTCATTGGCGGGCGACATGGCCGGCCCCGTGCTACCGCCCGCCTATTGGCGCGAGCGGCTGGCTCTGGTCGCCCGCCAGTCGCATCTTTCCCATACGCAACTGCAGACGGTCCATCGGCTGTACTTGCAGATCGAGGCTTACGAGACGAGCCATCCTACGTCGCGCGACGTCATGCCACAGCCGGACAGCGAACGGCAATCGGACAGCCTGACCTCCCGGAAACAACGCGCGCTGTAACTTTTTGCCGCTGGGTCAATGCCAGCGCCGCAGCCCACGGGCTCGCCGGTGAGCGATAACCGTGCCGCCCTGCGTGCGATCACGCCAGTCGTCTCACCAATTGTGCGACGCCGCGATCGATCAGTTCCGCCGCTCCACCGCATCACGAACCGCAACGCAACGCCGCATCTGCGCTCATCGTCCACTCATTGCCCTCACTCATTGCCCTATCACGCAGCGCATGCTGATTCATTGTTCGTTGTCAAAAACCGCCTGCGGTTGACAGCGTTTTGCACAGACATGCAACCTTGCCGCCGATAGAAAACGCCTTCAGACAAGTGCTATTCGGGTCTATTCGCTATACTCCGGCACGTCTCGCTCGCTCTAAGCGACGGCTCAATCAACAAGGAATCGAATGACTTTCAAGCAAACGATGCCAGCGCTCGTCAATGGCTCTATTTGCTGCATGCTCGCGTGTGCATTCACCGTTGCAATGCCGTTCAGCGCGAACGCGCAGCAGCAGGCGCCCGATCAAATCATGCCTCCGGGCCATCCGGACATGCAGGCGCCGTCGCCACAAAGTCTCGCGGCAGAAGGCGTGCGCACCAGCGCGAACATTGCGCGGGCTGCCATCGACATCTGCCATATCGACCCGTCGAAAGTTGCGCGTTTCAAAGCGAAGACGAAGGAGAGCTTTCCGCTTGCACCCGACTTCGATGGCGCATGGAATCTCGGCTACAAGGAAGCGCAATCGACGGTAGACCGGCTTGCAACATTAGCGACAACCGATCCCGGCGAATACACCAAGGAGATCGGGCAAGCGTGCCCGTCGCTGTCGCAGGGCATTGACGAAGCGACCCGGTAGTCATTGCGCGTCGCCCTAGCGCGCGCTTTTCAGCATGCATGGCGGCGTCCGGGCGTTGCGGGTATCGTGGTATCGGTCTTGCGCAGTGGGTGAAAAAGGCTCGATCGACGGCATCACCAACCCTAAAAGGAGACAAACTTCCATGGCTGATTTTCGTATCTGGTCCGATGAATTCGCGGCCAACGGCTATCTCACGAAGACTCATGAATTCGACCAGCAGGCATTTGGCGTCGATGGCAAGAACCTTTCCCCGGCGTTGCAATGGGAAGGCGTGCCGCCGGACGCCAGGAGCCTTGCGCTCACGCTCTACGATCCCGATGCTCCCACGGGCAGCGGCTTCTGGCACTGGATCGTGGTGAACATTCCGGTCGAGACGCGCTCGTTGCCGCAAAATGCGGGCAAGGCCGACGGCAGCCTGCTGCCCGCCGGCGCGCTGCAACTGCGCAACGACTATGGCACGGTCGGGTACGGCGGAACGGCGCCGCCGCGTGGCGACAAGCCGCATCGCTTCATCTTCCGCATTCATGCATTAAGCGCGGATCACTTGTCGCTCGACGCCTCGGCGACGAATGCGGTCGCGCGTTTCATGACGCATCTAAATGAACTCGATTCGGCGACCTACACCGGCTTGTACCAGCTGAAGTAAGCGTCCCGCTCCGGGGCATGCCGGTGAGCTTCGCCGGCATGCTTCACGGCTGTCCAACTCGCATGAGCCATCCGCCGAACGCCGGCCCCGCCCCCGCCCTTTCCTTTCGCATCGATGAACCCAGAACACGGCCTTCCGCTTCCCCAGCGCTACTGGGCCATCCTGGTCGTCGCGCTCGGCATTACGCTCGCTGTACTCGACGGAGCCATCGCCAACGTCGCGCTTCCCACGATCGCCCGCAACCTGCACGCGACTCCCGCCGATTCCATCTGGGTCGTCAACGCGTATCAGCTCGCCATCACGATCTCGCTGTTACCGCTGGCGTCGCTTGGCGACCGCATTGGATATCGGCGCGTGTACATGTCCGGCCTCGCGTTATTTACGGTCGCGTCCTTCGGCTGCGCGCTGTCCGGCTCGCTTGCGTCGCTCGCCATCATGCGCGTGGTGCAAGGCTTCGGCGCCGCCGGGATCATGAGCGTCAACACGGCACTCGTGCGCATGATCTACCCGTCCGACCATCTCGGCCGCGGCATCAGCATCAATGCCTCGGTGGTGGCGATTTCGTCGGTGATCGGGCCGACAGTCGCGTCCGGCGTGCTCGCGATCGCGCCATGGCCCTGGCTTTTTGCGATCAACGTGCCTATTGGCGTGGCCGCGTTCGCACTCGGGTGGCGCTCATTGCCGCGCACGCCGGGGCATCGGCGACCTTATGATTTCCTCAGCGCATTAATGAACGCGGCTGTGTTCGGATTGGCCATTACCGCAATCGATGGTCTCGGGCACGGCGAGCATCGTCCGTATGTGGCAGCCGAGTTGATCGTCGCCGGCGCGATTGGATACTTTTTCGTGAAACGGCAGCTCACTCAGACGGCGCCGCTTCTACCCGTCGACCTGCTGAAGATTCCGGTGTTCTCGCTGTCCGTCGCGACCTCGTTTTGCTCGTTCACCGCGCAGATGCTCGCCTTCGTTTCGCTGCCGTTCCTGTTGCAGAACGCGTTTGGCATGACCCAGGTCATGACCGGATTCCTGATGACGCCGTGGCCGCTCGTGATCGTGTTCATTGCACCTCTCGCCGGCATCCTCTCCGACAAATACTCGGCAGGCGTGCTCGGCGGCGTGGGCCTCGCGATCATGACCGCCGGCCTGCTGCTTCTCGCGACTACGGGAGCACATCCCTCCCCCTTCGACATTGCCTGGCGCATGGCCGTTTGCGGCCTCGGATTCGGTCTGTTCCAGACGCCCAATAACCGGCAGATGCTGTCTTCGGCGGCCCGGGACCGCAGCGGCGCCGCGAGCGGCATGCTCAGCACCGCGCGCCTCTCAGGACAAACACTCGGCGCCGCGCTCGTGGCGTTGATCTTCGGTCTCGCGCCGCAGCAGGGCGCGACCATCGCGCTCATTGTCGCCGCACTGTTTGCAGCGGCGGCGGCCGTCGTCAGCATGATGCGCCTGACGCAGCACAAAGTACCCGAAACACCCGCCAGCGTTTGACGCACCTTGCGGCCGCTTTAACTTTTGACCCACAGCGGTAGGCACATGCTTTGCTGCGAAAACGGGACGTGGTGTCGGGCATCGACACCGGTTCCTGGATCGCACAAAGGGAGCGTCCGATGGCTAATTCGCTAAGCGGTTACAAGGTCGCCATTCTCGCAGTCGATGGCTTCGAACAAGCCGAACTCGTCGAACCGCGCAAGGCATTGACGGCGACTTTATGGCCGCACCCGACTAAGCTATAGGAGCCGCACCATGAGTGGCATGGGTACTGTCAATCCAGTCCAGGGGCATCCGGCCTATAAGGATTCGACTATGCACATCACCTTTTCCGAAGCGTCGCCGCTGTATGACGGGGTCGACCTCGCGATTCACTTCACTGCGCTGGTCGATGGAAGACCCGTCGTATGTTCCATTTCAGCCGAAGCCCTCGAAGATCACTTCGGTGCGGCGTCCTCGCGCGAGGAAGATCTAGTGAGGGCATTTGGACACGGGCTGGCGCGAATCCGGTCCGTGTGTGCGGAAGCGCTCGACGACAACGGTGGGAAAAGCGTCGTTCTCCGAAGCGGCCTGTTTCGCGTCGCCGGTTTGGAACCCGACTAAGCGCTACCCATCGGATACCATCAATGTAGGGAATCCCCGACTAAGGAGGCTCTCATGTCGGTCATCATCGCAGCACGATTCACCGCGTTTTCGCAGGGCGAAGCGGCGGCGCAACGATTGTTCGCACAGGGGTTCTGTGAAGAGGATGTCACCCTGTTCTATGTCAATCCAAGCGGCCAGCATGACCGCCTGCCAATGGGCGGCGACCATCACGCCGACGCAGGCGCGAAGGACGCGGCGAAAGGCGCCGGCAAAGGCGTGACGATCGGCGCAGTGGCCGGCGCGATCGTCGGCGCAGCGCTTTTTACGCTCGACAGCGCGCCGTGGGTGGCGTCGGTCGTGGCGGCCGGCGTCGGGGCATACGTAGGATCATTGGCCGGGGCGGTAGCACACGCGCGGTCAGGCAAGCAAACGGTCGCGAATACAACGGACTCGGGCAATCACGGTTCGGCTAACGCCGTGGACGCACGGCGCGCGGGCGTTGTCGTGGCCGTCCATGCGTCGCCGGAAACCCAGAGTCAGGCAGCAAGCCTTCTCCGCGAGGCGGGCGGGATGGAAGTCGAACGTGCCTCCGGCAGATGGCAGAACGGACAGTGGGCAGACTTTGACGCTCTCAAGCCGCCGCAACCTATTGAAACGTTCGAAGCGTTCGAAGGACGACACGCGTGAGGTCGAGCGGGCTATGGGGATGCGAATGCAGCGTGGCGCGTCGAGTTGTTTGTTTTCTCATGATAGTTCGTCATCCTCTACATTTTTATGTGCAGTGAAACGTGGATATTGTCATGCCATTCAGGGACATGAAGATCCGTTCGGGATTCGGTGAACCCGCGTGAAACTCTTTCCATCCGCCCTGTAAATTCGTCAGGTCTGGACTGTCTGTCTAGGCCACTTAACCTGCTGGAAGCCGTGCTTAGTACACCTGATGCGCCAGGCACGCCGCGTGCGTGAGAACCCGTGACCGAATCGCGAGGTAACACGCGACGCGGATCCATCTTCGATCCATCACAGGAGGTTTATATGAGTGCAAACATCGTATCGGTACTGAACGATCTCATCGAAACATCGAATGACGGCCAAAAGGGCTTTAGCAAGGCTGCGGACGACACGAAGGATGCCAGCCTCAAGTTGCTATTCGCCGACCGCGCGGAAGACTGCGCACGCGGCGCGAGCGAATTGCAGGCGTTAGTGCAGCGTCTTGGTGGCAAGCCCGAAACCGGCGGCACGGTGGGCGGTGCCTTGCATCGCGGCTGGGTCGACGTGAAGTCGGCCGTTACGTCCCGCGACGACCACGCAATCCTCGCGGAGTGCGAACGCGGGGAAGACGTTGCCAAGAAAAATTATCGCGATGCTTTGGACAAGGAATTGCCCGCCGACGTGCGCGTAGTCATAGAGCGTCAGTATCAAGGGGTAGTACAAAATCATGACCGTATCCGCGATTTGCGTGACCAGTACGCTGCCGCCAAGTCATAAGTCGATCACTTGATGAGCATGCCTTAAAAAGCCCTGGCCGCTTACTTGCGCGGCCAGGGCTTTTTCATACCGTAGTGGAATGCGAAGGCCTAATGCGGCTGGCCCTTGTCGTTGGTACCCAACGCCGACGCTGCCGCTGCGGCCGATGCACCCTTCAAATGCGCGGCCTTGTCTTTCTTATGGAGGGTCGTGCCGCCCGTGCTCTTTTGCATCGTGCCTGATGCAGCCATGGTGTCGTCGTTTGCGGCGGTTTGCGCAAACACCGGAGCCGACAAGGCCACAGCCAGCGCACCCAGGAAGGCAAATTTCTTCATTTGGTTCATGGACGCCTCGTTGAAGTCCGGTATTGGATTTATGGCACGATCTTCAAGTGGTTACGGACCGACTCGACGCCCGACACCTTCGAGACCACGTCTTGCGCGCCAGCCTTGTCTTCTTCCGTCGGCACCGTTCCCGTCAGTGACACCACGCCAGCGTGCGTGTTCACATGGATATGCGTTGACTTCACGTTCGTCGCGCCGAGAAGCTCGGCCTTCACCTTGGTTGTGATCGCCGAATCGTCGACCTTCGTGCCGATCGAGGTTGAAGCCCCCGTTGGCTGCGACGCGGTCTGCGCATTGACATTCAACGCAAACACGACGCAAGCAATACTACCCGCGGCTCTAAGGAACTGAGACAGGAATTGAGTCGATTGCATAGGTACTCTCCTTCTTTCTAAATTAAAAAACAGGCTCGATCGCCTTCTGGATAGAGTCGCGAAAGATGCTTCGCAAAGACCATGCCGTGTCACCGAGCATCGGCGCGAAAGATGTTGCGCAAGACATGTT
>NZ_JBAUSA010000064.1:0-3100 GCF_049581465.1 Caballeronia sp.
TACATGTCCTTTTCGGTCGGCTCGTCCTTCGCCGCCGTTTTTTGAGCAACAAGCATGATGTGCTTGCCGCCTTCCATCGCAGCCTCGAGAGCCTTGATCGATTTGGGTCGTCCGACAAAAAGCGGAATCACCATGTGCGGGAAAACGACCACGTCGCGCAGCGGAAGCAGCGGGAGCGTAATACGTTCCTGCGGGAGGAGTTGGGTTCCTGACATTTCATTTCCCCAGTAGTGGAATCAGTTCATTCATAAATAAGGCCGGCGAAATGGATTGCAAGCCTTAAGCGTGTGGGAAAAGTTCAGAGAATCGAAAAAGACTTCGCGTCAATAACGTGTCAGTAACATCCACAAGATAGCCGAAAAAATAAAAAGCCGTTCACGTTGCCATGAACGGCTTCTTCGCCGACACACAGCCCTACTTTAATTCGAACCTGCAACCTTCGGCGTGTCTTCGTAGATCAACAGCGGCTTGCCGTCGCCGTCGATCGTGTTGTCGTCGACAATGACCTTGCTCACGCCCTTCATGGTCGGCAACTCGTACATCACGTCAAGCAACGCTTGCTCCATGATGGAACGCAAGCCACGCGCGCCCGTCTTGCGACGAATGGCTTTCAACGCGATAGCCTGCAACGCGCCCGGACGAATCTCCAGGTCGACGCGTTCCATGTTGAAGAGCTTGTGATACTGCTTCACCAACGCATTCTTCGGCTCGGTCAGGATCTTGACCAGCGCGGCTTCATCCAGCTTGCCGAGCGTTGCAACCACCGGCAGCCGGCCGATCAGTTCGGGGATCAAACCAAATTTGATCAGATCTTCCGGCTCGACTTCACGAAGCACTTCACCGGTATCGCGATCAATCTTGCTCTTCACGCTCGCGCCAAAGCCGATGCCCGTCTTTTCCGTACGATCGACAATGACCTTTTCCAGCCCGTCAAATGCGCCGCCGCAGATGAACAGGATGTTCGTGGTGTCGACCTGGATGAAGTCCTGGTTCGGGTGCTTGCGCCCACCTTGCGGTGGCACCGACGCCATCGTGCCTTCAACGAGTTTCAGCAGCGCCTGCTGGACGCCCTCGCCCGACACGTCACGCGTGATGGACGGGTTATCCGACTTGCGGCTGATCTTGTCGATTTCATCGATATAAACAATGCCGCGCTGCGCCTTGTCGACTTCATAGTTGCAGTTCTGCAGCAACTTCTGAATGATGTTTTCGACGTCCTCGCCCACATAGCCCGCTTCCGTCAGCGTGGTCGCGTCGGCGATCACGAACGGCACGTTCAACATGCGTGCAAGGGTTTGCGCAAGCAGCGTCTTGCCCGAACCCGTAGGTCCGATCAAGAGGATGTTGCTCTTGGACAACTCGATTTCGTCTTTCTTGTCGAGATGCTTGAGCCGCTTGTAATGATTATAGACAGCCACAGCAAGAATGCGCTTGGCACGTTCCTGGCCGATCACATACTGATTCAGAATCTCGCTGATTTCCTGCGGGCTCGGTAGATCCGATTTCGTCAGGCCAGCTTCTTCCGCCGCGCCGGCTGCTTCGTCGCGAATGATTTCGTTGCACAAGTCGATACATTCATCGCAGATGAACACCGACGGCCCAGCAATCAGTTTCTTGACTTCATGCTGGCTCTTGCCGCAAAACGAGCAATACAACAGCTTCTCGCTGTTTGAACCTTTTTTGTCCGCCATGGGTGTATGAGCCTCCGGACACTCGATTACATAATACGCTGCTCGATTCATCTGCGCAGAAACCACTTATGCAGATGCTGAAAGCGCGTGTGGCGTGCTTTTGACGCCATTTTGAGGGGGCGCCAGCAACATGTTTTTCCATGTCGCTGCGACGGATCTGGCCTGAAACCGCAACGCCCGCTTCGACTTGAACGCAAACCGCCGGCCTAGGGCGTTGCTCAAGAGCGGCGCGGCGTCGCTTAGGGACGCTTGTGCAGGACCTGATCGACGAGACCGTAGGCTTGCGCGTCGTCGCCCGACATGAAATTGTCGCGATCAGTGTCGCGGGCGAGACGATCGACCGGCTGGCCAGTGTGATGCGACAGCAACTGGTTAAGCCGCTCCTTCAGGTAGAGGATTTCCCGCGCCTGAATTTCAATGTCCGAAGCCTGTCCACGCGCGCCGCCCAGCGGCTGGTGAATCATGACCCGTGCGTTGGGCAACGCAACGCGCTTGCCCTTCGCACCGGCTGCCAGCAAGAACGCGCCCATGCTGGCAGCGAGTCCCATGCACAGCGTGGCGACGTCGGGTTTGACGAATTGCATGGTGTCGTAAATAGCCATGCCCGCCGACACCGAACCGCCCGGACTGTTGATGTACAGGCTGATGTCCTTGTCAGGGTTTTCACTTTCAAGAAACAGCAACTGCGCGACTACCAGGTTGGCCGTTTGATCGTTGACTTCACCGACGAGAAACACCACGCGTTCCTTCAGCAGGCGCGAATAGATATCGTAGGCGCGTTCGCCACGCCCACTTGTTTCGACAACCATGGGCACCAGACCGAGCGCCTTAGTTTCGAAATCGTGGGGCGCGTTATACGCCAGCGTATCCAGTAATTGAGCGCGAAAGGTCATGCAATTTCCTTGTTCGGAATAGGGATACTGAACGACGAAGGAATAACGATAAAACGGCACGCACACGGGAAAACTTGAATACAAAAAAGGCGTGCAGGCCGTCACTCCGACGGCCCGGCACGCCTTTCGGGCGTCGCTTACGCTTGCGCGGTCGCGCTGGCCAGTTCTTCGAAGCTTACTTCCTTGTCGCTCACTCGAGCCTTGCCAAGCACGAATTCGACGACGTTGCTTTCCACGACGTACGCTTCCATCTCAGCCAGGCGCTGCTGATTCGAATAATACCAGCGGACGACTTCCTTCGGGTCTTCGTAGCTTTTCGCAAATTCGTCGACTTCCGCGCGGATCTGTTCGGGCTTTGCCTGCAGGTCGTTGCCCTTGACCAGTTCGGCGAGAACCAGGCCCAGCTTGACGCGCCGTTCAGCTTGTTCAGCGAACATCTCAGCGGGGATCGGTGCGTCGGCCGCATTCGGTACGCCGCGTTGTTGCAAATCCGCGCGCGCCATTTCCACCAGACGG
>NZ_JBAUSA010000065.1:0-4300 GCF_049581465.1 Caballeronia sp.
ACTTTTCCCCGCATGCGACCAGAAAGCGGCCCGACGGGTCGATGTTGAAGCCACGAGGTTGTAATTCGGTATCGATGGAACTTGCGTATTCGAGTGAACCATCCGCTTGAACGCGATAAGCAATCAAGCGGCTCGAAGTCCGCTCGGACACGTACACAAATCGATCGTCGGGGGTGACGTGAATGTCGGCGGCCCACACGAGCGACGTGAGTGTCCGGGGATCAGGCTGAACCGTGCCGGCGGTCGGACGAATCCGGCCGTCTTCGAGATGCGCAAGCGCTACAGGGCGACCAGACATCTTCAGTGCGCCAAGACGGCCGCTATCGATATCGCGAGGAAAGACCGCAACTGTCGCGCGAAATTCGCTTAACACGTAGAGCCTCTTTCCATCCGTCGACAGGTGCAGATGGCGCGGACCGAAGCCATCGCCAAGCTTTGCATCATCCACGAAAGCTAGCTTGTCGCCCGCGGCCCCGGACTGGATCTCATAGCAGTACACCTTATTCGCCCCAAGGGATGAAACGTAGGCGAACCGGTTGTCAGGCGAAACGATGACGGCGTGTGCGTTTTCTATCCCGGGAACGACCTGAACCGGTGTGCCGTTGGCATCGACATCGGCGAGCCGGTCGACGCTATAGAGGTTCAAGCAATGTTCGCCGTAGGATGCTCCCAACAAGTATCGACCCGACGGGTCGATCGACAAGTAAGCAAGACTGGATGCAATCGGCACCGAGCGACGATGGCTGAGGCGCCCGGTATGCGGATCCACGTCGTACGTAGCAATAGCGGGTGATGTGCCGCGAATCGCGGCGTAGAGCAGTTGTTGGTCATTCGAAACTGCCAGGGGCATGACGGTTTCGGCTGCTGCGTATCGGTCCGTCAGGTCAATGCGTCCGCTCGCGGTGTCCAAATGGAAGACGGAAATGTCCCCGTCGATTGCATTCGATACGAAGACTGAATAGGACTTGGGCGACCGTTGGCTCATGATTGAATGCTCTGTGTCGTCAAAGCGCTTTATTTCGCGCTAACTGGTGAATCCTGCAATGACAATTGTCATCGCAGGATTCACCTGGCGCAATGCACTAAGCGTCGGTTTCTTATTGCTAAATAGATCGACTGCGGCCGCTGGAGAAGAGTCGAACGATGACCAGCAAAATCACGGCGCCGATCAGGGCCGTTATCAGCGAGCCGATAATTCCGCCACCCAGGTGCAAGCCAAGCACGCCACCCAGCCAGCCGCCAATGAAAGCGCCGACGATACCCACAATGATGTCGACAATGATTCCGAAGCCTCCTCCGTCGACGATTCGGCCAGCGAGCGCACCGGCAATGCCACCGATGATGAGCCAAAAAATGATTCCGTGTGAGACAGGTTCCATGGTTTCTCCAGCAAGCGTAAGTTGTTAATCGGCAGACCGCAGGCACTCAAACAGGTGTCCGCGGGTTGCGTACGTCATCTGGCTCCAAAGACCAGCGCAAACAACGCGGGTCACAGTGGTGCCAGGACGCGGCATCAGCGATCCGCAATTCCCGTGCCTTCGGGGCCAACCGGCCTAACAAATCAAACTTACAAGCCGAAAGACAACCTGAAAAACGTCCCCCGGATTTGCACTCTTGCGGGCGCGGATGGCCGCCGTGTCACAGTCCTGCAAGATTGTGGCTGTAATAGTTCCGCAATATTAAATTACGCTTACATTGCGAAAATATTAACTTCTCTTCCACTTCAGTCGATAAAGCCTGACAACCTAAAGAACATCCAGCCTTACCCGTTATCCCGTAGACGAGTCGGGCAAAAAGGCAAATGAAGTGAGTGAAATTGACGGATCAGTACAGGGCGCAACGCGTCAACAGTCTGTGGCGGGACGCCGTTCAAGCGACGTCAAGAGCTTAAGCGCAATGCCGCGCACAATGCGAGGGTTGACCCGCGTTGCGGTGGTTTTTGTCTTGTTTGCAATCGGACTGAATGCCGTCCTCGCGATCCAGCAGACGCGGGAACAGAATGATGCGCTTTTCGGGTTGCAAGCGTCCGGCCGGGTCAAGCATAACCTGGACGCGCTTCAGCAATTGCTGTTCGAAGAACATGCCGAACTCTATACGCGAGTCGGAACCGTGCCGTTCTACCGGCGCCCGGACTACGTCTTTCCGCTCCTTCAGGTGTCGCGGCTTACACAAGATGCACTGGCGGGGTGCAAGTCCCGCAGCAACTGCGTTGCGCACCTGGCAGAGCTTGACCGTATGGTGAAAACGCTAGCGGAGCAGAGTCACGACGTTTCGCGGCGAGTGGCGGCCATGCCCGGCAGCGTCAAGTTAAACGATCCGGCGCTCGCTGCACTCGATGCCTTTTTCTATAGCGTCGTCGCGAAAGTCATCGAAATACGCATTGATGAGGATGCGTCGATTGACGCGACGGTAAGCCGTACATCGTCCGATAGCCGGCGAACATCCGATATTCTGCTCGGCTCGGCTTTATCCGCGTCACTGATCCTGTTGGCGGTCTTGTTCCACAACGCGCATATCGCCCGCAGGCTGCGGCTCGCGTGGTCGAGCGCTGACCGTGCGCGTTCCGAGCTGTTTGGTTCAAAGCAGACCCTTGAGTATGTGCTCGACCATATCCCGCAGGGCGTCGCGTGGAAGGACGCACAGCATCGCTATCGAGGCGGCAACGAAGTCTTCGCGCGCGACGCCGGCTTGAGCTCCCGTTCGCAACTCGATGGCCTGACCGACTCGGACTTGCCCTGGCGTACCGACTCGTTCGTGGTCCGCGAAGAGGACTCGCTTGTCATGTCGGGCTTGCTTACCATGAAGCACCGCGAACGGGAAACCATTGCTGTCAACGGTACCAAGGGGTGGATATCGGAGACGAAACTGCCTCTCGTTGACCAGGAGGGTTCTATTGCCGGCGTCCTGATTGCGTACGAAAACATCACGGCAAGGCGGGAGACCGAGCTCGCCCTGCGTCTTCAAAGCCGCGCTCTCGACGCAAGCGTGAACGCAATCGTCATTACTGAACCTCGCGGGTCGACGCACGTTGTGTTGTACGCGAATCTGGCTTTCGAGCGAATCACCGGGTATGGCAAGGACGAGGTCGTAGGCGTTGGGTGCCACCAGCTATTTAATCTCGCTGGCGAACCGGACAAGTGGGCGCCCGTGAGCCGCGCGCTCGATGAAAACGTCGAAGCCAACGTCACGCTGCGATGCTTTAAAAAGAACGGCGAGCCATACTGGAACAACATCCTCGTCGCCCCGGTGCGCGATGTCGACGCTCGGGTGACCCATCACGTCGGCGTGATGAGCGACGTGTCGGTGCTCATTAACTACCAACAGGAACTGCAGCATCAAGCGCGCTACGACGCGCTCACGGGCCTTCCCAATCGAGCCGCGCTTGACGAGCGCCTGAACGACGCGATCCTTCGCGCGCGGGATTCAGGTGGCGAAGTATCCGTGTTGTTCCTCGATCTGGATCGATTCAAGGAAGTGAACGATTCGCTTGGACATCGGGTAGGCGACGCTCTGTTGGCCGAGATGGCTAAACGCCTTAGCCGGATCGTGCGTTCGACGGATCTTGTTGCCCGCTACGGTGGCGACGAGTTCATGATAATTGCCGAGCGCTCAAGTAGTTCACAGCTTGTGGCGATGGTCGAGAGACTGATTGCGTCGATGAACGAACCGCTGCGCGTGGCGCAACGCGAGTTGTACGTGGAGGTCAGCGTCGGCATCAGCATATTCCCACAAGACGGAACCGACGCCGACACGCTGGTGCGCAACGCCGACGCCGCGATGTACCTCGCGAAGGAGAACGGCCGCAATGGGTACCAGTACTATCGGCCGGAACTGAACCGCGCTGCTGCTGACAAGCTCACCTTGTCCACGAAGCTGCGTCGTGCGGTTAAAGCCGGGTCGCTTAGCATTGCGTATCAACCTCAGGTCGATATGCACACGGGGCGGATTCGCGGTGCGGAAGCGCTCGCTCGCTGGACCGATGAGGAACTGGGGCCCGTATCGCCTGCGATTTTCATCCCGGTCGCAGAGGAGATAGGCCTTATTTCGCAGATCGGCGAGTGGGTACTACGGTCCGCGTGCATTCAGGCGCGAGCCTGGCTTGACCAGGGAATCGATTGCGTCCGGATGTCGGTCAACGTTTCGCCCTTGCAGTTTGAACGCTCGAATATCGTCAAGACGGTAAGCGAAGCGTTGGCGCAGGCACGGCTGCCGGCGAGCATGCTGGAACTCGAAGTAACGGAAGGCGCATTGATGCGCAACGTCGACGAAGTGGCGCGCGTGCTGCGTGAACTGCGTGGAT